>NZ_NDIM01000146.1:0-14921 GCF_002241375.1 Vibrio sp. V19_P1S1T109
GATAAAAGATCAGACTGATTGTACAAACGCTCTTTTCCCGTCAGTTTTACAATACCTATCGCATATAATTCAGCTACATTTCTCAGCTCTCGTACATTTCCCGGCCATTGATGTGCACGCAGTAGCGACAAATAACTCAGTTCTACCGCTGGCAAAGGTTTCGCCAATTTATTACAGCTCTGCTTGAGAAAATAATGGAACAAAGTAGCGATATCATCGGGACGATGTCGAAGTACAGGCACCTCTATCACGCCTTGGTTTAGCAAATAATAGAGCTCTGGCTGCAACCGATTAGCCGTAATCAAGGCCTCAGGTTCCGTACCTAAAATAGCAATCACGCGCGTTCGAGCTTTGCTTAGGCGTTCTTGGTTAAGCATCCTCTGAGTCAAATAACGCTGCAATTCTTCAGAAAGTAATTCGATGTGGTCTATTAGCAATGTACCGTTTTCACTTGCATCTAATTTTTGTTCAATCTGTGCGAGCGTGGTCGCTGATGAAACGGTTAATTCCACCAGCGATGAAGCATGATTACCCTGTGTCAGTTGGTGGATGAGATATGCAATAGTATGCCGCCCAACACCCGATTCTCCACAAATAACAACATGACTGTTGAGCATTGAATACTGAGCAACATGGTGGCGAATTTGCCCCATTTGAGCGGATTTTCCGATGAGTTCGCATTTGATTGAGTTGGCCATAGCCGTTTTTTGTTGTACAAAATGACGACGAATATCGAGATTTTTCTTCACTAAGCTCAATAACTCCGCAGGATTGATTGGCTTTTCAAGAAAATCGCATGCCCCTATTTTGACCGCCTCTACCGCCATAGGAATGTCTCCGTGGCCAGTAATGACAATCACAGGAATATGCTCATCAATCGATTTAATCGCTTTAAGCAATTCAATGCCGTTCATTTGTGGCATATAGACATCAAGCAATATCACTCCAGCCCAATCAGAATGGATAAACTCACACGCTTTGGTGGGGTTAAGAAGTGCTTTTGACGGCAAATTAGCTATCGACATAAGATGCGAATATGAGTCAAGGACATCTTGGTCATCATCAATCAATAAAACAGAATAATTATGATTCATAAGGCAACTCCAGCACGACCATTGCACCTCGACTGACTGTCGAGGCAAGATAAATTTGACCCTTTATTTTTCCTATGAGCGAGCGGCAAATATTCAGCCCTAAGCCCAACCCTACTTCTTTGGTCGTGGTAAAGGGCGTAAAGAGTTTTTCAACGACATCATGAGCAAATCCAGCCCCTGAATCGCATACTGCAACAACGTGATGCGTTGGCGTACTCGACAGCAATATCACGTCAACTTTTTTGTGCTCACATCCCACAACCGCTTCACAGCCATTTACCAACAAATTAATCAATACCTGTTCCAAGCCGATTTGATCTGCAATGACTTGAATTGGTTGATGAATATGGCTTTGCAATACTATCTGTTGACGTTTCGCTTTCGTTTCAACCAACAACATAGCCTGACCGATAACGTCAGTAATCAAGACAGGGGTAAGGGTTTCATCACTGCTACTTTTACGAGAAAAATGACGTAACCCATTGATGATTTTGCCCATTCGCTCTGTTAAATGTTCAATATGATCGATGGAATGTCTGATTTGCTCTGTTTTCTTCTGCTCTAAAGCAAGGTTTACGCTATAGAGATAAGTCGACATCGCGCTTAATGGTTGATTCAATTCGTGCGCTAAACTGGTCATCGTTTGCCCGACCACCGCCATTTTAGCGGCTTGTACTAACTCACTTTGTGTTTTTTTAAGATGGTTTTCGGTCCGGTGGTGCTGCTCAATTTCAGCGAGTAACTGATGATTTTTTTCACGTAATGAATGAGTTTTTGCTCGAACTCGCTCTTCTAATAATCGATTAGCGTGCTCTTGATCGGTAACATCCGTAATCGTGATGATAACTTTATCGCTTAAACCGTGGGTATACTTACGTAAATACAAGCGCAAGTAATAAGGTTTATCCACATCGCCTAACGATAGCGTAATGACATCTGCACCATTTTCGATCAACTTAGCCTCTGGGTTAAACAGTGCTTGCAACTGCGATTGAGTTGACGTTGAAAAACAGAGCCAAAAGGCTTTCGGGTCCTCATTCTGGTCTATATTCAAGCGAACACGAGCGCTTAAGTTAGCCGATTCAATATAACCATCCAAATCACAAGTGATTAAACTCGCTTGCGTATTGTTAATCAAACTCAGTGCGTTGGTTCGATCCATTTCCTCCACTTTTTTACCATACTGAACCAATTTTTCACTGATCCGGCCAATTTCATCTCTGCCGTCTACCACAATAGGGTGTGAAAGATCATTATGAATGATGGCATCTAAACTGTCGCTAAGGCGGTTAAGTCGGCCCACAATCCGACGATTGATGAAATAGTAAGTCAAAAACAAACTGATAATGATCGATAAGCTAAAGCAGACAAACAGAATACGGTTACCATGAGAAACCAGTTCCGTGGTCTCTTTTTTCGCTTGAACAAACGACTCATCGGCGTTGGCGACCAACATCGCAATATCAGTATGTTGGTGGAGAAGCTGCTGCTGAACTTCAGCTCGAATATCATCAAGCTGGGCATTTAAACGCACCATAGAACGTAAGTTTTGATGGAAAGAGCCATTCAAACTCAATACATCCATTAGCTCACTGAGTAATTGTTGATAGGCGATGGTTGCAGGTTGTGAAAAAATCGGCGCACTCTGTGCGTACAGTTCTTCAAGGCGGAACTGTAGTACTTTCATGCCATTATTCACTTGGCTAATATGCTTAGATTGGATGAGCTCTTTTGCGAACATAAACGTTTGAGCCTCACCATCTAGGATAGACTGGACAGCCCCTAAACTCGCAAACAGCATGTCGCTTTCATTACCTTTCATTTTACGCTCTAGCTGCCACTGTATTTCTTGGCGCAGCGGAGTCAACTCAGAACCAATATCTTGATGTAGCCATTGGATCTGCTCTTGAAGTAACTCAATTTGACGACTTTGATCAATCCGTTGCCCGACCAGAAGACCAAATTGCTCACTAAGATTACGTAGCCGTTGATATCCAGCAAGCAGCCGTTGCTGCTCGCTGTTCAATTCAATCTCGCTTAATATTTTGCTGATCGTCGTTAAATTGTTATCCAAACGTTGCCGTTGCTCATCCAACTCAACTTTGTTACGCGTATTTGAGATGATTTCGATCCGTCTTTTAATTTCCGAACTACTGCTTTCGAGCAGATAACTGGCATTATATTTAGGAACACTTTTATCAAGCAGCTCGCTCACTTGATTATCTAAACTATTCCATGTTCCCCATGCGACGATGCTGACAATCGTCAACAGCAAGGTACTACAAGCAAAGGCTAAAACCAGTCTCGCGCCAATCGTGTTGTATTTCGGAAAAATCATGGCGTATCGACCCGGTCCAAGTTTTTTAGATCGGACAAAGCTTCTTCTAAGGTTAATGCCAACTGCATCTTCCAACGATGCGTCAGCTCCGCTACTTGCATAGAAATGGCGGCGGAGTGTGTCTCATACTGCGCCTCATCAACACTGATTTTTTGCCATGACTGATATACCACGGCTAACTCTGTTTCGGTCACAGGTAAAGAGAACACTCGAGTTTCAATATTTTCAATGAGCTTCAGAGCGGGTTCATTGTGTGCGTACTTGGTTTTAGCATGATTGATTGCGAGCCAAGTGTCTTTTAACTGAGGTAAGCGTTTGGTAATCGCAATTTCAAACAATAAGTTAACTAACTCCTCACGATGTGTAATGGATGCCATGGACAACTGTGTATATGCCTCATTAAACAGGGATTTATCGTTTATCGCATGTTTAGAAAAATCATTGCTATCCATATTCGTTTGTACCGATTTTGACATCAATAAATCGATGAATGCCTTCGCATATTGATCATTTTCACGCAGGCTCACTTGGGCGACGTATGTGGGCATTAGGGTAAAACTTTCATCATAGCGAAATTGAACGTGCTCAAATTTTCGTTCTAATATGCTGGCATAGCTATCAATCGTTGGGCCTATCCCAAATTGCCCTTTGGCTACATAATCACTCACACCAAAACTGCGTGAGGAAATTGTCCCTAAATTTGCCCCCACGTTCAGTAAAATCCGCCACCCTTGTTGCCAACCATATTTAGCAAGAATGCTCTCGACCATTAACTGAGTAGTACCCGAACGTGTTGGGGTACTCATCGTGATGTGGTCAAAATAGATAAAATTAGCCAGATCGGTGAACGACGTAGGCGTCGGTAAATGATGTAAGCTGAGATAGTCACGATTCCATACCAAACCAGCGCCAGAATAGCCTATCGTCACGACTTTATCAGTTGGCGGTAACATGTAGGGTTTTAACCATTCTGGTGGTTGCAAATGGGCAGGTAAGGTTGCGAGCTTATTGCTATTTGCTAAATGCTGCATTAAAAAAGGCGATGAGCTCAGCACTACATCAATATTCTGGATATAGCTTTTATTAAGCAGTTGAATACTCGATTGTGCTCTACGGTGGACAACTTGCACATCAACCCCTTGATACTGTTTGCTGAACTCTTCAATAAGAGGTAGCAAGGGTTCACGTGAAAATGTGGTCAGTATGACTAACTCATTCTCTTTTGCATAAGCGGTATTGATAGCCGCCGCTATCGATCCTAGTAGCACCATCCATTTGCACCAGCGTAATAAGGTACAAGAACGGGAAACCGCTTTTAAATCACAAAACCCTAAAAATTGTGCGTTCACTCAAAACTCTACCGTTTAGCTAAAAATAAATTATTAAACATTTGTGTCAGTTATGACGCAAAACAGCGTATTACAATTTCAATTTTATCAGCAAAACATAATTTACCCTTCGCTGAATTCCCATTTTTGACCCATTCACACTCTCAATTTGAGTCATTTCTGCCTCAAATTGGCACTTTTGAGCCCCATACCCATTTGTTTGAAGATGCATTCCGACAACGAAACAACCCTATTTAGTAATAACCCTATTTAGTATTTGATGAATGGAGAGCTCCATGCTTAACTTTTTTAAAACTCGCCCAGATCTACCGCTATCGGATAGCTCTGAGGGCGCAATGCAATCGCGTTTCAAAAGTTTTCAATGGCAAGTATTCTTAGGCTTAGTCTTTGGATACGCCATGTTCTATGTGGTTCGTATGAGTTTAGGCGTCGTTAAAAAACCGATGCTTGATGCGGGCATCGTATCGATAGAAGAACTCGGGATCATGGGATCAGCCTTCTTCTTCACCTACGCATTTGGTAAGTTTTCGAACGGTTTCCTTTCTGACTACGCCAACATCGGCCGATTTATGTCGTTCTCACTACTGCTTTCCGGTGCCACTGCCATATTCATGGGGTTGAACACCACGGCATTCTTCTTTGTGTTACTTTGGGCCGTCAATGGTTGGTTCCAATCGGTGGGTTCTGCGCCTTCTTGCGTCTCGCTTTTCCAATGGTTCTCACCTAAACAACGCGGAAGCCGTTATTCGATTTGGGGAGGATCTCGAAATATCGGCGAAGGCATCACTTGGATTCTAACAGCAACGCTAGTGAGTTATTTAGGTTGGCAAGCAGGTTTCATCGGTGCGGGCATTGCTGCCATCATCGCTGCATTGATTATGTTCTTTGTACTGAAAGATCGTCCGCAAACCTATGGTTTACCTGATGTTGCAACAGCATTTGGTGAAGAGCCCGAGTTCAAAAAAGCCAACGATCCAAAAGAAACACGTCGCGCTCAACTGTTCATTTTGAAGCAGCCGACTGTCTGGCTGATTGCCGCTGCTTGTGCCGCGATGTATATCTCTCGCTATGCGATGTCTTCTTGGGCGGTGTTATACCTACAAGAAACCAAAGGCTATTCACTGATTGATGCTGGTTTTGCAATGTCCACTTACCCTATTGCAGGCCTCGCGGGCGCTATTTTGTCTGGTATCATTTCAGATAAAGTATTCAACGCTAACCGTCATATCCCAACGCTACTTTACGGATTTGCCAATATTGCAGGTATGTGCTTGATGTTCTTCGGCCCCGATAACCGTATGGTAGATGCTGTTGCTCTAGGCTTAATTGGCTTTGCGATTGGTGGGCTTGTCGTATTTCTTGCTGGCCTAACGGCTTGTGACTTAATGCCTAAAAATGCCGTCGGTGCCGTAAAGGGCTTTATTGGTTTGTTCTCTTACTTAGCCGCTTCGGCTCAAGAACTGGTGTCTTCATCACTGATTAAAATGACGGAAGTGGATGGCGTAACCAAATATGACTTTACTCAAGCACAATATTTCTGGTTGGCCGCTGGCGTGATTTCTTTACTGCTTGCGACTACGGTATGGAATGCCAAGAAAGTAACGGATATTGATGCTCCTACGGGCCAGATACTGGAAACGAAACCAAGTCTCTAATCTATAACACCCTTGATACAGGGGGATAATCCCCCCTGTTATTTTCTTATTTTCATTCTTATTTTCTATATCCAAATCACTTGAAAAATCGACTAAATGTCGGCCGAGAGCAATGGACAAGTGCAATTAGCACCACCATAACTTCAAGTAAAATGGCTATAGCGAGTGTCGTTATAGGATACCACTATGTGTAAAACAAAAATCGTTGCAACGCTTGGCCCTGCAAGCCAAAGCCGTGAGATGATCACCAAGCTCATTAATGCTGGTGTTAACGTTGTACGTTTAAACTTTTCTCACGGCACCGCTGACGAGCATATTGAACGCGCGATGTTAGTACGTGACATTTCACAAAAGCTTGGTGTCAGTGTCGGCATATTAGTCGATTTACAAGGACCTAAGATCCGTATTTCCTGTTTTGAAGACGGTGCGATCACTCTAAAAGCGGGTGACTCATTTATTCTCGATGGGCTTCACCCCACAATGGCTGGTAACCAAGAACGTGTGGGCTTAGATTACCCGCAGCTGATTCAAGACTTGAAATTGGGTGATACTTTACTGCTTGATGATGGCCGAGTACAACTCCGGGTCGAAGAACTCAACAAACCACAGCAGTGGGTAAAAACTCGCGTCATAAACAACGGTAAGCTGTCTAATCGCAAAGGCATTAATTTGCTCGGTGGTGGCCTTTCCGCGCCAGCACTGACGGACAAAGACAAACGAGACATCATCACTGCCGCGAAACTCCAAGCCGATTTTCTAGCCGTCTCATTTCCACGTAATGCCCAGGATTTACATGAAGCGCGCCGGTTAGCGGTACAAGCCGGCTGTCATGCACACATTGTCGCCAAAGTAGAGCGAGCCGAAGTGGTGAGCGATCAAAAAAATATGGACGCGGTCATCAATGCATCCGACGTTGTGATGGTTGCTCGTGGTGATTTAGGCGTTGAAATCGGTGATGCTCGCCTACCCGGCGTACAAAAAGCGTTGATTGCGCGCTCAAACTATTTAGGCAAACCCGTTATCACCGCAACACAAATGCTGGAGTCGATGATTGACAACCCGCTGCCAACACGCGCAGAAGTGCTTGATGTAGCGAACGCGATTATTGATGGCACTGACGCTATTATGCTGTCAGCAGAATCAGCGGCGGGAAGCTATCCCATTGAAGCAGTGGAAGCGATGGTGCGTATCGCTCACGGTGCAGAACAAGAGTTAGGCTGTGCGCAAAATTCATGGGATAAACTGCATCATTTGTGCAGCGATGCGGGCAAAAGCTTCGCGCTTTCCTCCATGATATCGGCGACTAAGGTTCATAAAGATCTTGGGGTCGCCATTTTAACTCAACAGGGAGAAACACCCCTGTTGATGTCTCGCTGTCAAAGCCAAGCTACCATTTGGGCACTCTCCGACAGGCCTGAACTGCTGCGTAAATTAACCATTTTGCGCGGCGTTACACCAACCTATATTCCATCATTAGCGACACAAGCGGATTTGCTGTCTCAGCAAGTGCTTAACGCTCTGGCACAAGACGCAGCTAACCGCCATATTTCATCCATTTTGATGACACAATTAGAATCGATCGAAGGCGTGGGTAATATTAACGTCTGTCGTTTATTGACGTTGCCAGTAGTAAAAGAATTAGCCGCGTAGAATGTAGGGTTCTGCGCCGCTAATCATGAGATCATTAAAATTATTCAGTGATCTCAACACCTCCCCCTAAAAAACCTTGCTCCACAGGGAACTTGGCCTGCGCTTGTCGCAGGCCCTTTTTAATGATGCCAACAGCCAATTATTTATATAAACAGTAACCTGAGTGAATGAATGGATTGAGCAGCTAAGGCTTCTAATTCCGCTTGTAGCTCTTGATAAGTTTGCGCAGAGTCAGCACTTTTCTCAATGACTAAACACAGATCAAACAAGGCATGCAAACCTAAGCTGCCAGCTGAACCTTTCAATTTGTGTGCTAACGACTTAACGACCTGAGCCTGTTCCCTCGATTGACGAAACTCGTGTAGGTATTCATGCGTGCAATCGGCGAACAGCTCAATGATTTCATTCATCTTGTCACGCCCTAGCACTTCAATATCCGCGAGTAGGATCCGCTCGTCCATAATCGGACGAGCGGATTTTTGGCTATCAGAGATTACGTGCGTAGGCACAATCAACTCAACGGGTAAGGTATTGTGTTCAATACGTTGCTGGACAAGTTGTGCAAGATCTTCTTTGACTAAAGGTTTGGGCAAATAGCCATCAAAACCAGCCGCTAAATAGCTTTCCACCTCTTCATTAAACACATGCGCCGAAATAGAAATCATCGGTGTGGGGCGTAGATGCGAATACTGTTCATTTTCGATAAGTTTGAGCTGCGCCAACAGCTCAACACCATTAACGTCAGGTAGATTAATATCGAGCAGTGCGATATCAAACCGGTGTTCACTAAACAGAACCCGAGCTTCAGCGCCTGTTTTCGCGGTGAGCACATTATGACCGAGACTGGTCAAAAACCCTTCAGCAACCATGCAGTTAACAGGGTTATCCTCTACCAGCAAGATGTTGGCCTCTCGCGTCGCGGCTATCGGCCTTTTAACCACTTCATTCACTGCCTCTCCTCGCTGTAAAGGAACAGTAAACTCAAAACGGCTTCCTTTGCCTAAATCTGATTCAAGCTTAAGCTCGCCGCCCATGGCTTCAACAAGCCGTTTGCTGATAGCCAAACCAAGCCCAGTACCGCCTTTGTAACTTTGCTCACTGGAAGCTTGAGTAAACGCATCAAACAGCCTGATTTGATCCTGTTCACTGACTCCAACACCGGAATCCGACACTTCAAATGTCACTTGATTAGGCATTTCAGCATCAAGACTGACATAAATATCCACATAACCTTGATCGGTAAATTTGATGGCATTACCCACAAGGTTAGTCAGCACTTGACCTAAGCGAGTCATATCACCCACCCAAAAAGGAGCAACATCCAGTTCAATCTGCTTGGTAAATTCAAGCGACTTTTCTTCAGCACGTCCTTTCATCAGTTGGTAAACATCGTCCACCATTTGATGCAAATTAAAGTTGGCATTGCGAATTTCTAAGTGTCCGGCCTCAATTTTTGAATAATCCAGCACATCATTCAAAATGGACAACAAGGTGTGGCCGCTGCGGTTAATCACGTCCACATACTGGCGCTGTTGAACGGTTAATGGCATCTCTTGTAATAAACGAGCCGTGCCTAATACGCCATTCATTGGTGTGCGGATTTCATGGCTCATGGTAGCCAAAAATGCCGATTTAGCGCGGTTGGCTTGCTCGGCTAAGTTGCGAGCTTTGGCATGATTCAACACTTCCATATTGAGTTTCTCATTGGTGTGTTGTAATTGTTCTGTTCGCTCGGTAACCACTTCCTCTAAGTGCTCTTTGTGTTCTTGTAACGCCTCTCTCGCCTGCGCTTCACTTTCCGCCACCACTTTAAGAGACTGCGCGGTATTGCGAGCCGTGATGATCGCCTGCCCCATTTGCGCCAGTTCATCCTCTCCTTGAACTGCTACTTCCACCTGCAGTTGCCCTTTTGCGATGGATAACAGTGCCGATGAATATTCGGCTAAACGTTTTACCACCGACAGATAGACGACCTTCCACATAATGAAAGCTGCAATGAGAAGGCCAACCAAGGTTAATAAGGTCAATGTATACTGTGCCATATTCAAGGTTGTAGAGAGCTGCGCAACAGCGTGAGTCGTTGTACGATTGGAGTCATCTACTAAGCGGCTGACGGTAGTATTGAGATCTGAAAACTGTACTAAGGTGTTTTGTGTGAGCGATTTTGCGACCTGTTCGTTATCATAACGTTGCTGCAAAACACTAAAAACCACTTTGCGCTTTTCTAACTCATTAAGCAGCTCTGTCATTTGCTTCGAACGCGTCGGGTCTTCTACCGCGCGTACTCTGCGCTGCATGATGGTGAGGTTATGCAAAAACTCTGTTTGGATTTGTTGGATTCGCTCAACATCGGTAACCGTGCGTGTCTCTTCGATGTGGCTGAGCATTTTGAACGCCAGCAAATGAAGCTCATGCAAGCGCTCTGAAAGATCGAGGTCTACTTCCACTAAAGCGTCTAACGCTTTGTACGCTTGTGACGTTTTATCGGCTTGTAACAAGTCATAAATATGCGTCACATTCGCCACTGCGATGGTACTGGTATTGAGCACTTGAGTGCGCGTCAGCTCTTCCAATTGCAGCGCCAGTTGTCGCATCTCTTCCACTCGAACACTTAAGTCATGTGCCAGATACAACTTACGCTCAACCGTAATACCAAGCTGAGCCAGTGTATCGATAACGCTTTGAACATCATTTTCTAGGCGCGTCAGCAGTTCTGAATCAAAAGAATCGGCACCCAACTGCTTGATGTGATTAAGCAAAGATTGAAGCTGATCGAAAAGCGCTTTGCCATACTGCTGGCGCTCTTGCTCTGTTTTTGAGTTGGTTAACATTTGCACAGACGTAATGATTCGTGTGCTTAACTCCGACACTTGACGCGCTTCCAGCATCGAAGGAATGGCAGAATTCACCACATTACGTTCGGTTTTAGCCACCAGCGAAAAACCAAACACACCGATCAACGCCGATAACAAAACGAGCAGGGCCATTGCCGAAAAGGACAACATTAATTTTCGGCCAATACTGGCTTTGGCTAACAACATGGCACCCAACCTCAAACATTACTTCTTAAGCAACACGGAATGGGCTATATTTTGCAGTGTTTACTCACGTTATGCCAACGAATAGCGAATGCAATTGATCTTAAACCTTATTTCCCCAACACTTTTACTGCTGATTTTAAGCTTGGTTAGCAGCACAACATTCGCCGAACCCCATAAGAAAGTCTGCGCTTTATACCCTCACCTCAAAGATTCCTATTGGTTATCAGTCAACTATGGAATGGTTGACGAGGCGAGAAAACAGAAGTTGAATTTACGCGTGTTAGAATCGGGTGGTTATCCTAATCATGAACGACAAAAAGAACAGCTTTCATTGTGCGTTCGTTGGGGCGCTGATGCGATCATTCTCGGTACTGTTGCGCCGGATCTTTACACAACGGACTTAAGCACATACGTCGCTTCTACGCCTGTGTTTGCAACGGTTAATCAGCTCATTCTCAATCAGCAGCAGGCTGCACGGCTACAAGGTCAAGTGGGTGTCGATTGGTATTGGATGGGATACTACGCGGGAAAATATCTTGCTGATAAGCACCCACGAGGCAGTGGGAAAACCAATATAGCTTTGCTACTTGGCCCGAAAACCAGTGGTGGTACTCAACCCGTTAGCCAAGGTTTTTATCGCGCAATACAAGACAGCGATATCAACGTAGTGGAAAGCCTATGGGCAGATAATGATAAAGAACTGCAGCGTAATTTAGTACAACAAGCGCTGGAGCGAACTGACCTTCGTTATATTGTGGGCAGCGCCGTCGCGATTGAAGCGGCGATCAGCGAATTGAGAACCTCAGGGGTGACAAACCACATCGGTTTGGTGGCAACCTATTTAAGTCATGGCGTCTACCGCGGGCTACTGCGTGGCCGAGTCGAATTTGCGCCAACGGATAAAATGGTCGAGCAAGGCAGGCTTTCCATTCAACAAGCTGCGGCTTTTTTCAATCAGCAACCTTATGAAAAAAAAGCCGCCCCGATTATCGAATCCTTAACGCCTATGTCACTCAACCCGCAGATAATTGCAGATTCGTTATCTCCATCTGAATATAGGCCGACTTTTAGCGTAAAAGAGATTGAATAAAAGTAGCGATTTCGCTATTTAACATACTGATTTGAATCATAGGAACTCTTCAATGCAAACAACGACTCGGACTATGCCTGCGCATAAGCATGTCGCTCTCGTCGCTCACGACAACTGCAAACCGGAACTACTTCGCTGGGTAAAAGAAAATAAAGAAAAACTACAGCGCCATTTTTTATACGCGACAGGAACCACTGGCAACATGCTCAGCAAAGAGACTGGCCTTGCTATAAAAAGCATGATCAGCGGTCCGATGGGTGGCGACCAACAAATTGGCGCGTTGATTTCTGAAGGCAAAATTGATGTATTGATCTTCTTCTGGGATCCACTCAATGCCGTACCGCATGATCCCGATGTAAAAGCTCTGCTACGAATTGCCAGCGTTTGGAACATTCCAGTTGCCACAAACCGCGCCAGTGCTAAATTTTTGTTCTCTTCACAGTTGATAGAGCAAGAGGTCGATATCGAGATCCCTGATTACCAAGCTTATCTAGCTGAACGCATGTAACCTATAACCTTCACATACGCACAGAGACACACAGTCAAAATCCAAATCACCACATAAGACAACTTGATCGCCTGCGTGAACGCATCCTCTTCCAAAGGATGCGTTATTTCTGCTTCACCACTGGGTAATCCCCTGATAGCAATTCGCGAACAAAAACCGAGCCACTGCCCGAGTGCGTGATCCACACTTTCTCTTTAGCGCGGGTCATTGCAACGTAGAATAAACGGCGCTCTTCGGCGTAGGGGAAATCATCATTCGATTGGCTCAATGCACTATCGATATGCAGCGCTTTCACTCGAGCCGGAAACTGCCCCTCATCAACACCGAGCACAATCACAAAATCGGCTTCTTTACCTTTACTGGCATGACAAGTCATAAATTCTATATTGAGTGAGCGGTAATGCTTTTTCCAGTCGTTAAGAAGTTCTGGTTTATGGTAATGGTTTCGTCCAAGCAATAGCACAGATTGCGTACTATTCGCTTGGCGATTGAGTTGATCCAAGATCTTTTCAATGTTGTTGCTTGGTGCAATAAAAACTGATTTTTGCTTTTGCTGCTTGAAGCTGTTAAGTGTTTTTGGTAACTGATTCGGATTGGCTTGAATAAACTGGTTAGCCACCGCACCCAACTGATCATTAAAACGATAAGTCGTATCCAGATAATGAACCGTCGAGTGTGGGAAGCGCTCACTAAACCCAGTCGTAAGATCAACGTCAGAACCAGCAAATTGATAGATTGACTGCCAATCATCACCCACTGCAAACAAGTTACACGCTCCTGGCTGCTGCTCACACAAAGATTGGATCAACGCCAATCGCTGTGGTGAAATATCTTGGTATTCATCGATCATGATGAATTTCCAATTCGATTTAAATTTGCCCTTTTCAACGTATTCCGTTGCGCGGCTGATCATCATATTAAAATCGATTTGATTTTGCTCTTTGAGCATTTGTAACCAAGCTTGGTAACATGGCCAGCACAAAGAGAGCTCACTGTTCAGCCTTGAATAGTCTGGATGGTCAATCAAACGTTGTTGCAGCTCCTTTTTCCCAAGACCAAGCATAGCCAGTTGCTCAAGCTGCTTTTCCAACCATGCAATCAGCTTTGGGTTTTCAACATGGCTGCCCAGTTCATCATCACCAGCTAAATAAGCAATTGGCCATTTAGATAAATGCTTCTGCCAACGCTTAAAATTGGTCGGCGTCATCCAATGTTTCTTCAACCAATCAATACACCATGCCAACTTTAAGTTACTGTCTAGAGCCACTGGCGAAATGATCGCTTCTCGCCCTTCGACCTCGTTTAAAATTTTCAGCCCTAACTGATGGAAGGTATTAACGCGAACGTGTTCCGCCGCCATGCCGATTTTGCTATCTAATCGCTGTTCCATCTCTTTCGACGCATCGCGACCAAAAGCCACCAGTAGAATTTCGTGGGCCTGTGCAAGGTGACTTTGGAGTAGATACGCAACACGCGCCGTCAAAACGCTGGTTTTGCCCGAACCTGCACCCGCTAGAATGAGGTTGTGATCATCATTGAGTAGCACTGCGTGTTGCTGCGACAAATTAAGTGGAGAACTTTCGACTTGAGAGAATAAGACTTCCCAGTTTTGACGTTCCAATTCAAGCCAGTGTTGATTTCGTTGGGCAAGGGACGCCGAGCGATCCGTAAGCCAAGGCGAGAGCTGAGCAATAGCATCAGGTAGCCGTTGACGTGCTTCGGCTAATTTCATGTCCATCGTCGAAAAATCAGCTTCCACTTGCAAAGCCCAAACATCCAATAAGGAGTGCGGCAAAAAAGAGGGTAAACGCTTCAAGCGATTGAGCTCTTGCTCCCAGCGAGGCAGATACTGACTCAACTGCACACATTGACGATTGTGCCATTGTTGATAAGCCGCTACCGCCGTATGGGCAAACTGTCGGCACTCGGGCCAAGGCAAACCTTGCACCAACCATGATTGCTGAACGCCTTCATCTTCATGCGCAAAAAACTGCAATGCTCCCCAAAACAAACCACGCTTAACACGGACTTTACCGTTCCAAACCGTGAACGGGATCCGCTCTTCGCTGACAGCCGAGGAGATAATCAAACGCTGTTGGTCAAGTTCAACTTGGTTATATTCGTCTTGAATGAGAAATTGTGCAGGCTTATTTGCGCTCAGCTGCATGGTTTTATGCTCTTTTATAAGAATGTGAA
>NZ_NDIM01000184.1:0-14895 GCF_002241375.1 Vibrio sp. V19_P1S1T109
GGACAATGTCATCCAAAACTATGCGTGGGGAAGCACGACTTCGATTCAGCACTTGTTTGATATTGCTAACCCAACCAAGGCTCCACAAGCAGAAATTTGGATGGGAGCACACCCAAATGGATGCTCACAAATTCATGTGAATGGAGAACCTGTTTCGTTGCTTGAGATGATCAACCAAGATAAAACAGCGTTTCTTTCTGCTGCTACTGCAACAACCTTTGGTGAGTTACCTTATCTTTTCAAAGTACTTGCCGCAGCGAACGCCCTTTCGATTCAAGTTCACCCAAGTAAGCAAGAAGCGGAAATTGGCTTTGAGAAAGAAAACCAAGCGGGGATCCCACTCAATGCCGGACATCGCAACTATAAAGATCCTAACCACAAGCCGGAATTGGTTTACGCCCTTACCCCTTATCAAGCGATGAATGGGTTTCGCCCAATCACAGAGATTGTTGAACAATTTCAAACGCTGAATATCAATGCGATTTCAACCCTAGTCGATGCTTTTGCACACAACCCAACATCACAAGGTTTAAAAACCTTTTTTAGTGCATTGCTATCATTAACTGGCGAGAAAAAAGAACATGCGGTGAATGCATTATTAGCGTATGCCCATCATCATTCAGATGATGATCTTTTTGAGCTCATTTTAGAGCTGGCACAACAGTACCCCGGTGATATCGGTCTATTTTCTCCATTAATGCTCAATGTACTCACTTTAGCTCCGGGTGAGGCCATGTTTTTAGACGCCAGAACGCCACACGCCTACTTGAAAGGTACCGGGCTTGAAATCATGGCCAATTCAGACAACGTGTTGCGCGCTGGCCTAACACCCAAACACATGGATATTGAAGAGCTCGCATCATGCACGCTATTTGAAGAAAAACCCGCTTCAAGCCTGTTATTGAAACCAATCGAAGAAAATGGAGCATTATTGTTCCCTGTCCCAGTCCGCGATTTTAAGTTTGCGATTTACCTCAATGCCGCGCAAGTTAACGTGAAAATCAACAGTGCCGAAATTATCTTTGCCATTGATGCTGATGCGACCTTAACCCATGACAATGGTGAGTCTCTAACCGTGAAAAAAGGTCACTCAATCTTCATCCCCGCATACGCTGAACATTATCAACTGTCATCACTTGGACGTGTCGCACGCGCGTATAATTAACAGCCGACGTGATAAACAAAAAAAGCCAGCATCTGTTCTGCTGGCTTTTTATTTGGGATTATTACGAAAATTTGCGCTAATCAATTTGTGGGCAGTTAGATATTCTGCGACTGCTTCCAAACCGCCAGTTCAACCCACATTTGTTCGAGTTGTTGCAACTCTTCTTCTGTGAGCAGTGCTAAGGTCATTTGAGATTCAGATGTCGGACCGTCTTTGAGAGAGCGAATCTGCGCATAAAAATCCTTCTTTAATTGCGATATCACAGGGTCCACAACCGATTCCTATAAAAATACTAAAATTCTCAAAAATAATACCATTTTTCATAGACATGTCTTATGTCGTGTTAAGTTATGGAATAGTTATCACATTTCTAATATCTAAGCCTAAAGTATCAAAATTACAATTTAAAATTATTCACTAGGCTATCGAGTTGCTTAGAAACTTTTTTCAAATGTTCGCTACTGACAGTGAGTTCCTCAGCTACTGTTGTTGTTTCCATGGTGAGATGATTAATATCTTCAACGGTGCGGTTGATTTCACTGACCACACTTGATTGCTCTTCCGTTGCCGTCGCCACTTGAATGTTTTGATCACTAATATTCTCTATATAAACGCGGATCTGTTTTAGCGAACTATTGGCATTTTCAGCTTGTTCAACCACCAACAAACTCTGCTCTCGGCCTTGGGACATTGCCCCAACCGCTCGTTTCGATTCTTCTTGTAAGTTATTAATGACTCTTTGAATTTCTTCGGTTGATGCAGCAGAACGGCTTGCTAAATTTCGCACCTCATCGGCAACGACCGCAAAGCCTCGACCTTGCTCTCCCGCTCGCGCCGCCTCAATTGCTGCGTTCAATGCAAGTAAGTTCGTTTGCTCGGAAATGCTACGAATAGTCTCAAGTATCGAGCTGATGTTAACCACTTGACCAGCCAAAGAGCCTACGACTTGTGCAGCTTGCTCTAATTCAGTGATCAAATCTGCAATTTGCACTTGTGCTTTCTCTACTACAGTGGTGCCATTTTCCGCCTGATGAGTGGCCTGTTTCGCAACGTCGGCAGCTTGAGCTGCGTTGTTTGCAATTTCGCCTACCGTTGCACCTAGTTCATGAATGGCAGTGGCCACTTGGACTGTTCTATCACGTTGCGAAGTGCAGTTGTTTTTGGTTAATAGCGCCCGAGCTGAAACTTGGTTAGCCGTATTCGCTAATTCATAAGAACTCGAAGCCACTTGCTTGATCGCTACATGTACTTTCTCAATGAAGTCGTTAAAACTATCGCTAATTTTCGATAACTCATCTTGACCACCTAAATCAATGCGAGCATCTAACGCCATGTTTTCAGCTGCCAAAGCAATCGATTTTTGTAGGCTGGCCACTCTCGTTTTTAGGCCGATAACAATAAAGAATGAAGTGACAAACGAAATTAGCACGCCAATACCAATAATGATGAACATGTGATTTTGCCCTTGGGCATAACTCTTTTGGCTATTGACGTTCTGCTGTTTGGCCTGCTCTAGTAGCGAATCGAGGATCACATTGGCTTTTTTACGCAGTTCACCATAGGTAACCGCATATTGATCTCGGTATATGTTGCGCGCCGTATCTAGATCGCCCTTTTCAAATGCCGCCAACATAGGATTAAGTTGAGTACTGACCATTTTTTCAAAGTCAGTCAACAGCTGCTGAACTTGTCTACGCTGTTCTGGATCCACTTGTGACTGAACTGCGTGCTCGACAGACTGCCTCATTTCAGGGATATCTTCGTCACGTGTCTCTTTCACGCGTGTGAGGACACCCTTTTTATCTCTTAACGACGTCTCTTGAAGTAACATCATATCGATACCAACCCGCATACGGGGAATTCGAGAGGCAACTTCAGCCATTGAACGCATTGGCGCGGCCGTATTGAGATAGAGCTGTTCTGCCTGTCGTTGAATCGTCGACATGCTATTGAAGCTCGCCATTCCAACAATAATCAACGCAACGCAAGGTAATAACACCGCAAAAATTAATCGCGATTGTAAGGTAAACCGATTAGCAAACATCTTTTATATCCTTTTTAGTTGTAGCGCCATTATGTGATGGGGACAGATCTTAACCAATGAATGGTTTCTTATTTATTAAAAAGTTATCTTTTCTAGAACGTTTAAAATTAAATTAATGACTTTTATGACGTTAACTCAATAGCTAAGTATAGGCAATTTTAGGTTGAATGAGAGATGTGGAGTCAGCCGTATTTGTGGCACAGATGATCTTTTCAAAAAGACCACCACGATTTCAACGCTGAATGGAAATCCTTCACTTGTTGGATGGGCTGCTCGCTAGAAGTAAAAGCCGAAGCAATCAATGCTCCGGCTTTTATTCTTTATCACCTTAGAATAAAGGTGGATATGTGAAACGATTACTCGTCTTCAGAATCGCTGCTCGGTTCAGAGTCAGCCTCTTCTGCGTCACTTTGTACTTCTAAAATTGCAACGCTCGCTTCACCTTCTGGCAATTCCTCACCTTCTGGTAACTCAACATCTTCAATTTCTTCAATACGTTGTAAACCTACGACGTTTTCATCTTCAGCGGTGCGAATCAAGGTCACACCTTGAGTATTACGCCCCACTTGGCTCACTTCCGCGACGCGAGTACGAACGAGCGTACCGGCATCGGTGATCATCATGAACTCATCGCCTTCTTCAGTTTGCACTGCGCCGACAACTTGACCATTACGCTCAGACACCTTGATTGAAACAACGCCTTGAGTTGCACGACCTTTAGTTGGGTATTCCCCTAAGGTTGTACGTTTACCATAGCCGTTTTGTGTCACTGTTAAGATGTCGCCGTCATTTGAAGGAACAATCAGCGATACCACTTGGTCGCCTTCTGCTAGCTTCATACCACGAACACCGGACGCTGTACGTCCCATGGCGCGAACACCTTTGAACTTAATTTCTGGCTGGCCATGTTCATCAAGAACAGGCTGACCATTTTCATCCAATACTGGCGTTTCTTCTGATTCTTTAAAGCGAACCACTTTACCAAATTTAGAAAACAGCATAATTTCACTGTTGCCATCGGTAATGTCCACACCAATCAAAGAGTCATCTTCACGCAAGTTAACCGCGATCAAACCGTTAGAACGCACGTTGGCAAAGCTTGAAAGTGATGTTTTCTTCACTGTACCGTCACCGGTCGCCATAAAGATAAACTTATCATCACTAAACTCAGTGACTGGCAAAATCGCAGTAATACGTTCCCCTTCTTCCAGAGGAAGAATGTTAACGATAGGTTTACCACGCGCTGTACGGCTCGCTAGCGGTAATTGATAGACTTTCAAACGGTATGTCTTACCACGAGTCGAGAAGCAAAGAATGTGGTCATGAGTATTCGCCACAAGAAGACGCTCAATGTAGTCTTCTTCTTTCATCTTCGTCGCGCTCTTACCTTTACCACCACGGCGTTGTGCTTCGTAATCGCTGAGGATCTGGTATTTCACATAACCTGCATGAGAAAGTGTAACGACCACATCTTCACGAGCAATCAGTTCTTCCATGTCGATATCGTGAGTTGCCGCGGTAATTTCAGTGCGTCGTGCGTCACCAAAAGCATCACGAACAGTTTCAAGCTCTTCGCGGATCACTTCCATCAAACGTTCAGTGCTAGCAAGGATATGCATCAGTTCAGCGATTTCTTCCAGAAGAGCTTTGTACTCATCAAGAATTTTTTCGTGCTCTAAACCTGTCAATCTGTGCAGACGAAGTTCAAGAATTGCTTGGGCTTGTTGCTCAGTTAAGAAATATTTGCCATCACGGATACCGTATTCTGGTTCAAGCCATTCAGGACGAGCGGCATCGGTCCCAGCACGTTCAAGCATTGACGCTACGTTGCCAAGATCCCAACCACGAGCAATCAAGCCTTCTTTTGCTTCTGCTGGCGTTGCTGCGCGGCGAATCAATTCGATGATTTCATCAATGTTGGCTAACGCGAGAGCCAGTGCTTCTAGAATGTGGGCACGATCACGAGCTTTACGCAGTTCAAAAATAGTACGACGCGTCACCACTTCACGGCGGTGATCAACAAAGCATTTCAACATTTCTTTCAAGTTGAATAGCTTAGGTTGACCATTATCCAGCGCAACCATGTTGATGCCGAATGTCGTTTGTAACTGTGTTTGAGCGTAAAGGTTGTTCAGTACCACTTCGCCAACCGCATCACGTTTACATTCGATAACAATACGCATGCCGTCTTTATCAGACTCATCACGCAGTGCACTGATGCCTTCGACTTTTTTCTCTTTAACCAACTCAGCAATTTTTTCAATCAAGCGTGCTTTGTTCACTTGATAAGGGATTTCTCTGACGATAATGGTTTCTTTACCATTCTTCTCGACTTCGATATCCGCTTTAGAGCGCATGTAGACTTTACCGCGCCCTGTTTTATAAGCGTCGATAATTCCTTTGCGGCCACTGATTAATGCTGCTGTTGGGAAATCTGGGCCCGGAATGTAGTCCATCAACTCATCAATGGTGATGTCTTCATTATTTATATAGGCCAAGCAACCTTCGACCACTTCCGTTAGGTTATGGGGTGGAATGTTGGTTGCCATACCTACTGCAATACCGGATGAGCCATTCACCAGTAGGTTAGGAATTTTCGTAGGAAGAACCGCAGGGATCTGTTCTGTACCGTCATAGTTCGGTACATAATCGACCGTTTCTTTGTCGAGATCGGCAAGCAGTTCGTGGGCAATTTTTGACATGCGTACTTCGGTGTAACGCATTGCTGCCGCAGAGTCACCATCGATCGAGCCAAAGTTACCTTGGCCATCGACCAACATGTAACGCAATGAGAACGGCTGCGCCATACGAACAATCGTATCGTATACAGCACTATCACCATGCGGGTGATATTTACCAATCACATCGCCCACAACACGGGCAGATTTTTTATATGGTTTATTCCAATCGTTACCAAGCACATTCATCGCGAATAGAACGCGACGGTGTACTGGTTTTAGGCCATCACGCACATCTGGAAGAGCACGACCCACGATAACTGACATCGCGTAGTCTAGGTATGAACCTCTTAGCTCATCTTCAATGTTTACGGGCGTGATCTCTCTAGCTAGATCGCTCATAGAGCCATTATCCCTCTATCTTTTGATCGTATATTCGATACGTACAAGGCCGAAAAATATAACACATAATTCACTACTTCGGCATCCCTTTCCCTTTCCTTTTATCAGGTTGTGACCTTTGTTGTGTATCAAGTGCCGAGAAATTGCACATTCATTCCATACCCGGCTGATTAATGGCCAAATTTTAGCCAAAAATTAATGAAATAAAGATAACCTGTAGCCTGTGATAATCAACTGGTTATAATACCCCACACAACTAAAGATGCCTATTTTGACAGCAAGAGCGAATCTAACATGACTAAAGCACAAAACGTTGATCTTAATGAAATTAAAAAGTTTGAAGAGATGGCGTCACGCTGGTGGGATCTGGATGGTGAATTTAAGCCACTGCATCAAATTAACCCGTTAAGATTGAACTATGTGTTAGTCAATGCCAGCGGCTTATTTGGCAAGAAGGTGCTCGATGTAGGATGTGGTGGCGGAATTTTAGCCGAAAGCATGGCGCGAGAAGGTGCGCAAGTGACTGGCTTAGACATGGGCAAAGAACCGCTTGAAGTCGCTCGTTTACATGCTTTAGAAACCGGAACAAAGCTCACTTATATTCAAAGTACGATTGAAGACCACGCCGCTGACAACCCACACACATATGATGTTGTCACTTGCATGGAAATGCTTGAGCATGTTCCAGACCCATTGTCCGTTGTTCAAGCCTGCTCTGCGTTGGTCAAACCCGGCGGTCATGTTTTCTTTTCTACGCTCAATCGTAATTTTAAGTCTTACCTGTTTGCCATCGTGGGCGCAGAGAAGTTGCTACGCATTGTTCCAGAAGGCACACATGATCATGAAAAATTCATCCGCCCATCGGAACTGATTAAGATGATTGATAAAACAAACCTGCAAGAGCAAGGAATAACAGGCCTACTTTATAACCCGTTAACCGATACTTACCGTTTAGGGCGCAATGTTGATGTCAATTACATCGTTCATACTCAGCTTTTTTAAAGTCAGTGGTCATCTAATATGCCATTATCGATAGCGTATTGCTCACGTTAAAAATTAAGCCGAATAGCACATTTTTTCTCGGTTTCTAGGCTGTTTTTTGTGCTCTAGATTCCATTTTAACCACATCGAA
Source organism: Vibrio sp. V19_P1S1T109 (assembly GCF_002241375.1). Lineage (NCBI taxonomy): Bacteria > Pseudomonadati > Pseudomonadota > Gammaproteobacteria > Vibrionales > Vibrionaceae > Vibrio > Vibrio sp. V19_P1S1T109. The sequence continues at coordinate 7,422 of NZ_NDIM01000184.1, forward strand.
AATCGCTCCCTTTTTTCCTCAAAGATCAAGAAGTTTTTTTTTGATTGTGGTTACATCTAAACCAAACTCAAAACGGTAATTTTCTACAATCAAATCGGCTCTTTGATCATCAGTAAGTGGGTACTAACTGTTTTTTTTATTTTTGCTAGTTATCCACAAGCTGTCCCAGATCTGTAACTTGAAATGAGCTTCAGATAGCACTATCTTGTAACTCGCAAAGCAAAGAACCCCTATATGTTGTGTTTGCACTACAATATATAGATAAATTCAGATCACAAAGCCGCGATGAAATTTACAACAATTCTACAAAAATACGGCCTTAATCAGTTTTGTTAGGGAAATGAAGCAGAATGAACCAAAAACTTACTGTCACCAAGCGTGATGGACGCAAAGAAACAATTGATCTTGAGAAAATCCACCGTGTAATCGCGTGGGCTGCGGAAGACCTGCACAATGTCTCTGTATCACAAGTAGAACTGAAAGCTCACATTCAGTTCTACGATGGTATTACGACCTCTGACATCCATGAGACTATCATCAAATCCGCTGCCGATTTGATTTCAGAAGAGACGCCAGATTACCAATATCTAGCGGCTCGTCTTTCGGTGTTCCATTTGCGTAAAAAAGCCTACGGACAATACGAGCCACCCACTTTGTACAACCATGTCTCTCGTTTGGTTGAAATGGGCAAATACGATAAGCACCTTATCGAAGATTATACTCGCGCAGAATTTGAAGAACTCGACACTTATATCGATCACGCACGTGACCTTAATTTTTCTTACGCCGCGGTAAAACAGCTTGAAGGTAAGTACTTCGTGCAAAACCGTGTGACGAAACAAATTTATGAGAGTGCCCAATTCCTCTACATTTTGGTCGCCGCTTGCTTATTCGCGAAATATCCAAAAGAAAACCGTCTCGATTACATTAAGCGTTTTTACGACGCAACATCAATGTTCAAAATCTCGCTGCCAACGCCAATCATGTCGGGCGTGCGCACGCCTACCCGTCAATTTAGCTCATGTGTGTTGATTGAATGTGGTGACAGCTTAGATTCAATCAATGCCACAGCAAGCTCTATCGTACGTTATGTATCACAGCGTGCGGGTATTGGTATTAACGCGGGCCGCATTCGTGCATTAGGCTCGGAAATTCGCGGTGGTGAAGCATTCCACACGGGTTGTATTCCTTTTTATAAATATTTCCAAACCGCAGTGAAGTGCTGTTCTCAAGGTGGTGTACGTGGTGGCGCAGCCACTGTCTTCTACCCTTTGTGGCACGGTGAAGTGCAGTCGCTACTGGTATTGAAAAATAACCGCGGCGTTGAAGAGAACCGTGTTCGTCATATGGATTATGGTGTTCAGCTCAATAAGTTGATGTATTCTCGCTTAGTTCAAGGCGGTAATATCACCCTATTCTCCCCTTCTGATGTGCCTGGATTGTATGACGCATTCTTCGAAAACCAAGACGAATTCGAACGTTTGTATGTTCAATATGAGAATGACACTTCGATTAAAAAAGAGACGGTGAAAGCAGTAGAACTGTTCTCCCTATTGATGCAAGAACGTGCCTCCACTGGCCGTATCTACATCCAGAACGTTGACCACTGCAATACGCACAGCCCGTTTGATGCGTCTGTAGCGCCTGTTCGCCAATCCAATCTCTGTTTGGAGATCGCACTGCCGACGAAACCGCTGTCTAATGTTGAAGATAATGAAGGTGAGATTGCGCTATGTACGCTTTCGGCATTCAACTTAGGTTCAATTCAATCTCTGGATGATTTCGAAGAGTTGTCTGATCTTGTGGTTCGTGCGCTAGATGCACTGTTGGATTATCAAGATTACCCACTGCCTGCCGCTTATAAGTCAACCATGAATCGCCGTACATTGGGTGTGGGCGTGATTAACTACGCTTACTATCTGGCGAAAAATGGCGTGAAATATTCGGACGGTAGTGCAAATGGTTTGACACACCGCACTTTTGAAGCGATGCAATATTACCTGTTGAAGGCTTCAGTCGCGTTAGCCAAAGAACAAGGCCGATGCCCTCTATTCCATGAAACAAATTATGCCAAAGGCTTGCTGCCTATAGACACCTATAAAAAAGATGTCGACCAAATTTGCGTAGAACCTTTGCATTATGATTGGGATGCGCTGCGCGCAGAGATCATGGAATTTGGCTTACGTAACTCAACGTTAACAGCGTTAATGCCTTCAGAAACCTCTTCGCAAATTTCCAATGCCACCAACGGTATTGAGCCTCCTCGCGGTTATGTTTCAGTAAAAGCCTCAAAAGATGGCATCTTGAAACAAGTCGTGCCGGATTTCATTAATTTGAAAGAGAACTATGAGTTATTGTGGAATATTGGTTCTAACAACGGTTATCTGCACCTAGTCGGCATCATGCAGAAATTTGTTGACCAAGCGATTTCCGCGAATACCAACTACGACCCCAGCGCTTATGAAAGTGGCAAAGTGCCAATGAAACAGTTGCTACAAGATCTGCTGACGGCATATAAATTTGGTGTGAAAACCTTGTACTATCACAACACTCGTGATGGCGCGAAGGATGATCAAAAAGACGCAGTACAGGCACAAGATGATGATTGTGCGGGCGGCGGTTGTAAGATCTAACTCTATTTCACTCAACGTATTCAATAATGCTCCCCACGCAGGGGAGCTTAAAAGGGATTGAGGCATTTATGGCTTACAGTACTTTTTCTCAAAAAAAGAATGATCAACTCAAAGAACCGATGTTTCTTGGCCAATCGGTTAACGTGGCTCGTTACGACCAGCAAAAGTTTGAAATTTTTGAAAAACTGATAGAAAAACAGCTCTCGTTCTTCTGGCGTCCAGAAGAAGTCGACGTATCGAGTGATCGCATTGATTACAACAAGCTTCCAGATCATGAAAAGCACATTTTCATCTCGAACTTAAAATATCAAACGCTACTGGATTCAATCCAAGGTCGCAGCCCTAACGTGGCACTGCTACCGCTGGTTTCGCTTCCTGAAGTGGAAACATGGATTGAAACCTGGTCATTTTCAGAAACAATCCACTCACGTTCATACACTCATATTATTCGTAATATTGTGAATGATCCTGGTATTGTGTTTGATGACATCGTCGAAAATGAACACATATTGAAACGCGCAAAAGACATTGCGCACTATTACGATGATCTGATCCAACTGTCTAATGACTACCACCGTTTTGGTGAAGGAACACATCAGATTAATGGTGAGAGCGTCAAAATTAGCTTGGGTGACCTGAAACGCAAACTTTATCTTTGCTTGATGTCAGTCAATGCGTTGGAAGCGATTCGTTTCTATGTCAGCTTCGCCTGCTCATTTGCCTTTGCAGAACGCGAATTGATGGAAGGTAACGCTAAAATCATCAAGTTGATTGCACGTGATGAAGCTTTGCACCTGACTGGTACACAGCATATGATCAACTTGCTGCGTAATGGACAAGACGATTTCGCCTTCTTACAAATCGCTGAAGAGTGCAAGCAAGAGTGTTTTGATTTGTTCAAAGCGGCTGCTGAACAAGAAAAAGAGTGGGCTGAATATCTGTTTAAAGATGGTTCGATGATTGGTTTAAACAAAGACATTCTGTGCCAATACGTTGAATACATCACCAACGTTCGTATGCAAGCGGTTGGTTTAGATATCGCCTACCCCGGCGCAACATCAAACCCAATTCCTTGGATTAATGCGTGGTTGTCTTCAGACAACGTACAAGTTGCACCTCAAGAAGCAGAAATCAGCTCCTACCTTGTAGGCCAAATTGACAATGAAGTTCGTGCCAATGACTTCGAGGACTTTGAGCTGTAATGGCGACCATTAAAATCAACAAAGTTACAACCATAGAATCAAACTCTTCCAATACTTTATTGGAAAGTATGGAGAGTGCGGGGCTAGAGCCAGAGTACAACTGTCGCGATGGTCACTGCGGTGCCTGTCGCTGCACGCTCGTTAAAGGCGAAGTGGAATATGTTGGTTTTGCGATGGCTTACACAGAGCGCAATGAAATATTGCCCTGTATTTGTAAAGCCAAAAGCCACGTGGAACTTGCTGGTGTTAATTATCGACCCAAAGCAAGGCGAGCCTAATCTCGATCTGCCAATAGTGCACTGTTAACGCATCACACATTGGCGCGTTAAAAAGGTAAAGCCAGAGCTATGCTCTGGCTTTATACATTCCTAGAAGAATGCCATCAGCTGTACCCATTGATACGGATTTGTTAGCGATTTCTCTGCCATCCCCATCAAACAATGAAAGTCTATATCCTTGATAGCTAGGCGTATCTAAGTCTGATGGAGCGTTGAGCCACAAAGAAACAACATCACTCATTTCATTACTCAATGCCTCACCTAAGATCACTTTTTGACTTGCAACTTTATACCAAACTAAAATTTTCGATTGGTTAAACATGTCAGCCTCCTGCTGAATTTCATCGAGCGGACTGACAGTGTACAGAGAAAAGGTGTGCAAAAAAGACCCAATTTTGAAACAATTTTATCTGATGCGTGAAATCATGAGCTTAGTCTTTAGACGAAATAATCATAAGCTAAGCACCTCACCGAACCTACGGAATAAGCTAAAAAATCATGCAGTTACCACCCGATACAATTTAAATACAAAGCACTTAATTATCAACAGCTTAGGCTTAAAAATACGCTAACACATTGAGTTAATTAGCCAATGGCGCTCGCAGGTAAAAACATCTCTTTGACGGAGATTAGTGCCCCATACTGAGCAAAAATAGGCTTATTCGATAAATAGCGGCGTAACATATCAGCCGCGATGGTCCCCATTAACTCCCTCTGCTCATCGGCGCTGTAACGACGCTTGAATTTGAGGATCTGTCCCCACTCTCCCTGCGGAGCCGATAAAGCTAGGCTAAATTGATCATCATTTAATACACCAGTCACGAGCGATAACGAAGTAGAACACTTTTCCTTCGTTGCGCCAGCAAGCGCTAATGACGCCGCGAGTGGATCTTGATCGCCTAAGCCCGATTCAACGTTGCGGCTCAAAATCCAGCAGTGACCGCTCAACGCTTCCACCTGCTCGTTACTTAACAACCAACTGGCGAGCCAACCTTTGGTCGCTTGTTCTGCAATAGAGATCGATAATCCTTTGTCTTGCATTAAATGACCGATATGCGTGAGCATAGGTTCATCGACACTCACAACATGTTGTTCCAAATGCTGGTAGATGATCTGTAGTAGTTTTACTCGGCGTTCTAAATCACTTTTCGGACCAAACAATTTCACCTCAATAAAAGGCAGATAAGAACGATACCCCAGCATATACCTTTCCGGTAAGACTAATTGATCCAACTTATCTGAAATGGCCGATTCCGATGAACCCAGAGTGAATAAACGGCTGCACTCTAATCCCGTTTGTTGTGGGTATGTCGCTAGCAAGTCAGGTAAAATCTGTTCAGAGACCATCAGCTTAAACTCTTTGGGTACTCCGGGGGTGAAATAACAAACACAATCATTAATCTGAACTTTAAAGCCGCAAGCCGTCCCTATTGGGTTATCAATGATGTCAGAGAACTCAGGTAACATCGCTTGTTTGAGGTTACTTTCTGGCATCACAACACCACGCTGCGCAAAAAATTCGTCCAGTTTTTGCTTCCACAGCACAGACAACACCAACTTTTGGTCCGCCGCTTGAGCCGCCGCCGCCGCACTTAAATCATCAGACGTTGGGCCGAGCCCACCATTCACGATCAATACATCATTATTGAAACTGAGTATCAGTAACTCTTCAACCAAGGCTTGCTGGCTATCGCCTACCGTTGATCGTTTTACTAACGAAAAACCCTGCTGGAAGAACTCACTGGATAACCAAGCAGCATTGGTATCGACAATATCGCCATGGAGCACTTCCTCACCCGTGCTTAACATTGCTATTTTCAACATATCATGGTGTCCTTTTGTGTACGCTTACAGGTGTGCTATCAATCAATACGGCAGAGAATAAAGTGCAATATATAACGCTTTGAATGCTATTTTTCTCATAAGTTTCCTTATTTACATAATTTGCTGTTTTCATCACCGCCGCTTTAATAGATAATTGTGATTCTGATCATTAAAAACAAAACTTTGGAGCCCTCCGTGTCAAAGAAAAGCATCATACCATTGATGTTATCGTTTTCGGCTTGTGCTAGTGCCACTGCATACGATTTCAACCAACACATTGAGTTTTCCTATACGGTCGACTGCAATCAAATTTCTTGTTTTAATGACGATCCGAATATTTACCAATCGAACTCTCCATTTTTAGCAAGCTTAGCAGAGTCGCAACCGCTAAACCTTGAAGAGCCCGCGCTACCTAAATATCTTACCGTGCAAGATACAAAAGACTGGGACTATCTCAAAGGCCAAACCTACACCATCTTAGGATTAAGCGTAGCAACCGTTGGTTTAATGACATTTTTGCCTGCATCCATTACCAAATGGGATGAAGAGGATCGCAGCATAAGCGGCATAGGCAGCAAATGGAAAGATAACGTATCATCCGGCCCCACTTGGGATAGAGATGAGCATTATCTCAACTACATTATGCACCCCTACTTTGGCGGCGTTTACTACACAGCCGCAAGACATGCTGGATTTAATGAGTTTGAATCTTTTCTTTACTCCGGTGTTATGTCGACTTTCTTTTGGGAATATGGCGTAGAATCGTTTGCCGAGATACCGTCATGGCAAGACTTATTTATTACGCCCTTTTTTGGTGCGGTTGTCGGTGAGCTGATGTTTGAAGCGGAACAAGATATTGTTACCACAGGTGGTGAAGTGTTGGGTTCATCGACTCTGGGTGATGTCACACTTTTCTTCCTCAACCCTGTTGGACATATCCATGGCTGGGTATCAAATGCTTGGGGAGGCGATGCCGAAGTAGAATTTAATGGCACGCCTTGGTTTGGCAACCAAGATGCCGCAAAGTTTGCTTTGGACTCAGGCGCTAGCTATGATTCGCAATTTTATGGCCTTAACCTCAAAGTCAGTTTCTAAAAAACAGGGCTAAACACAAGGCCAATGCCTAAAGCCAAGGCTATTTTTGTGGCCCAAGTATGAATACTGACAAGCAAAAGACTGCGTAAATGTAAAAAATTGACTCTCATCAAGTCTTATCTAAGATAGGCCTCTACACTGAAGTGAAAGGAATTCAAGATCAACGATTTATCTTTCGTTAGCTTGCTATGGGAGGCCTATTATGAACAGTACTTTTATCGTCAATTTCGTCGGCAGTGCAACACCAGCCACAATTAAACATCTTGCCGCTATCACTCATGAAAATGGTGGAAAATGGTTAATAAGTAAAGTGAACTTTATTGAAAACCAAGTAGCTGCCGTCATTAAAATAGAGTTACCGACCTCAAATGCCGTTATCGTTCAACAAGCATTTAGAGAACAACCCGATCTTCTGGTGCAGATTGTTGATTCTGACGTACAT
>NZ_NDIM01000158.1:0-14883 GCF_002241375.1 Vibrio sp. V19_P1S1T109
GACCAGTATACACCGAGCGAGCAATTGATGTAGTTACGGTTTTTGAGAATGAGGCGCCGGGGTTTTAAAAGCGAGATGCAAATGCTCACAGCCAAGCTGGCGACAGTAACGCAGCGTTAATTGTTCACCATGGTTATTCTGCAATGCCAATGCGTTGATACATTCCACGAGGTCAGCTTGCTGCTGCTTTTCAAGCTGCAGCTCAAATTGCAGCGCCTCGCGGTACAGCGTATCTGGCACCATGCTTTTCAAACGTCGTCTTAACTCTCGGTAACTGTGCAGCAGCGCTTCTGAACGGCCGATACATTGAGTGACATTTTGCCAGTCAGCATCGGCAACCGTCACTTGTTGCTCATCAAGCCATTTGAGTAGCAGCAATAAGTTGACGTTGCCGTGGAAGTTATTTTGTAAACTTAAGCACGCCTCTTTCACTTCTCGCACGCTGTAGTATTGCAAACTGAATTGCCATAAGCGTTCTAAGGTCAGAGATAATCGTACGTGCTCTTGGCTCATCTTAGCGACTGAATTCCTGCTCTAGTTGTTCGAGTGTCTCTTGTTCCGACATCCATTCCATTTCGATCGCTTCAAGTGCCGATTTACTGCGAGCTTGAAGCGCAATCACTTCGGTAAGTTTAGCTTTGTTTTCGGCTTCATACAGCGAAGTATCAGACAATTGCTCTTCAGTTTGCGCCAGTGCCGCGTTCAATGTGTCCATCTTCGCTTCGAGTTGTGTCAGTTTTTTGCGAATTGGTGCGGTTTGGATGCGAAATTCCGCTTCTCGGCGCTTTTGATCTTTTTTGGCTGCGGCACTGTTGCTGCTGTCTTTGGCAGGTTGCTGAGATTGAACTTCTCTACGTTCCGCTTTTTGTTGTTCTGTCAGCCACTTGTAGTAGTCGGTCAAATCCCCATCGAAAGGCGCGACTTGACGATCGTGCACCAAGTACAAGTCATCGGTGGTTGCGCGCAGTAGATAGCGATCATGGCTGACGATGACCATCGCACCTTCAAAGGTTTGCAGGGCAAACGTTAGGGCTTGACGCATATCCAAGTCTAAGTGGTTGGTGGGTTCATCAAGCAGCAGCAAGTTCGGTTTTTGCCACACAATTAGCGCAAGCACTAAGCGAGCCTTTTCACCCCCGGAAAACGGAGCGATTTTCTCTAGCGCTTTGTCGCCTTGGAAACCAAAACTACCCAGATAATTACGCAGCTCAAGTTCGTTTTTATCTGGGGCGATTTGCATCATGTGCTGCAGAGGGGTCTCTTCTGGATGCAGTGTTTCTAACTGATGCTGGGCAAAGTAACCAATTTTTACACCTTGCGAATAAGTGAGATCGCCGCCTTGTGGTTTTAACTCACCGGAGAGCAATTTAATTAATGTTGATTTACCCGCACCGTTACGCCCGAGTAATCCAATACGGCTTCCCGGTACAAGGTTGAGGCGAATTTTTTCTAAAATTAAACGTTCACCATACCCGGCGTAGACTTCGTCCATCATCATGATTGGGTTAGGCAGTGCTGAAGGCTCTCGAAATTCGAAATTAAATGGGTTATCAAATTGAGCTGGCAGCACTTTTTCCATTCGTTCCAACGCTTTGATACGACTTTGTGCTTGGCGAGCTTTGGAGGCCTTGTAGCGGAAACGGTCGATGTAGCTTTGCATGTGCACCATCTGCTTTTGCTGCTTCTGGTACATGGCTTGCTGCAAGATCAGTTTTTGCGCCCGTTGATTTTCAAACGATGAGTAGTTTCCGGTGTATTCATTCATGGTTTGATTTTCGATATGGATGATGCGTCCGACGATCGGATCAAGAAAATCGCGGTCATGGGAAATTAAGATCAAGGTGCCGGGATAGTTTTGTAACCAACGTTCAAGCCACATGACGGCGTCCAAATCCAAGTGGTTGGTCGGTTCATCAAGCAGCAGTAAATCCGAGCGGCACAACAGCGCTTGCGCTAAGTTTAAGCGCATCCGCCAACCACCCGAAAATTGCGTTAAACTCCATCCCATCTGTTCTTGGCTAAACCCCAAACCATCAAGCAGTTCAGAAGCACGGGCGCGAATACTGTATCCGCCGATGGTTTCAATCTTTCCATGCAGCTCTGCAACCAATGTTCCTTGGTCTGCCTCTTCAGCAACGCTGAGGCGTCGTTCTAATTCACGATATTCACGATCGCCATCGATGACATATTCAATCGCATCGCGATCAAGAGCCGGAGTTTCTTGGGCAACCCAAGCCAGTTCCCAGTGAGCTGGTTTACTGAAGGAGCCAGCGTCAATAGATAGCTCATCTTTGAGTAGGGCAAAGAGCGTTGATTTGCCACAGCCATTTTTGCCTACTAGGCCAACTTTATCGCCCGGCTGGATAGTTGCAGAGGCCTTTTCAAGGAGCGGTTTACCGCCGCGCAGTAATTGAATATCAGAGAAGGTAATCATAAAAATCTATTTTTCATATCGAGACGTTATCGCGTGGAATAGTAGGGGCAATAAGGATAAATGTCGATCATTATGCAAATTGCGTTATTATGCTTAATAACATATTGATAACTATTGGGAGCGCAGACAAAAATGTCCACCACCGTCATGCCTGACCAAATTACACCTAAAATATTGGTGATTTATGCGCATCCTGAGCCATTAAACTCCATCGCCAATCAAACCATGCTGCTCAATATTGCGTCACTTTCCCACGTCACAGTGCATGACTTGTATGCAACCTATCCCGATTTTTTTATCGATGTGCACGCAGAGCAGCAAAAACTACTTGAGCATGATGTGATTGTGTTTCAACACCCTCTTTATATGTATTCCTGCCCCGCGCTGCTCAAAGAGTGGTTTGATCGCGTGCTTGCCAAAGGGTTTGCCTTCGGCGGACAGACGGCGTTGCATGGTAAATACTGGCGTAGCGTCATCACCACGGGCGGAAAAAAAGAAGCGTTTGATGAGCGGGGCTACAACAAATACCCACTGGATCAAATTCTCCAACCATTTGAATTAACCGCGGCTCTGTGTTGTATGAACTGGATGGAACCGTTAGTTCTCTACTGGTCACGTAATGTGAGTGATATGGAGCGCTATCAACACGCTGAGCATTATCGACACTGGTTGCAACACCCACTGGCCACACAAGGAGAGCTTGATGGCGTTAAGCGGTGATTTTTTACAAAGCAGCGTGGTGTTTTTAACCGCGGCTGTGGTGGCCGTACCGATTGCTCAGCGTGCAGGGCTGGGTTCGGTGCTCGGCTATTTGTTAGCTGGTGTAGCCATAGGCCCTTGGGGGCTGGGTTTAATCAGTGATGTGCAAGCCATATTACACTTTGCTGAATTTGGCGTGGTGCTGCTGTTGTTTCTGATTGGGCTGGAATTAAACCCCAAAAAATTATGGCAGATGCGTGGGCCGATCCTTGGTTTGGGTGGCGCGCAGGTAGTGGTAAGTACCTTAGTCATTGCCAGTATTGCTTATCTATTAGGCGTTAACTGGCAGAGTAGTTTAGTGATTGGTATGGGCCTTGCGCTCTCTTCGACAGCAATCGCATTACGCGTAATTGAAGAGCAAGGGCTAACACGCAGTGAAGCTGGCCAGTCTGGTTTTGCAGTACTGCTTTTTCAAGATATCGCTGTCATCCCGATGTTGGCCTTTTTGCCTTTACTGGCAGGCAACGCCGGCGGAAGCTGGTTAGATGTGACTTGGATGTTGGGTGGCATTACCGCTTTGCTGGTCGGGGGCCATTTTCTATTGAGCCCGCTGTTTCGTTATATTGTGACCAGTGGTGTGCGTGAACTTTTTACCGTTGCCGCCTTATTGTTGGTGATTGGGATTGCACTGTTAATGCAGCAGCTTGGCTTGTCAATGGCGCTCGGTACTTTCCTTGCTGGCGTGTTGCTGGCAGAAAGTGAATTTCGCCATGAACTTGAGATCGCGATTGAACCGTTTAAAGGGTTATTGCTCGGGCTATTTTTTATTGCCGTTGGAATGGCGGTTAATTTGGGCTTATTGGCGCAAGCGCCGCTGCAAGTGTTGGCGGCTGTATTAGGTCTAGTGGTGCTGAAAGGAGGAATCCTTTATCTCCTCGCGCGTTTATCGGGTACACGTTCCAAAGCGCGCAGCAAAATGGCGGCGATCCTCAGCCAAGGCGGCGAGTTCGCGTTCGTGATTTTCACAGCGGCAAGCGCGCAGGGCGTGCTATCACCGGATCAAGTGGCCTTTTTGCTCGTTGTGGTCAGCTTGTCGATGGTCACCACACCTTTATTACTGACGATTCAGGACAAATGGTTTGCGCGAAAATTGAACCTCAGCAGTGACGATGAGATGCATTCCGATGTCGTCAATAAACAGCCGCAAATTATCATTGCGGGTTTTGGGCGTTTTGGGCAAATTGTAGGGCGTTTGATGTACGCCAATAAGATTAAAATTACCGTATTAGAAAGCGATGCCAGTCAAATTAAATTATTGAGAGAGTACGGTTATAACGTTTTTTATGGTGATGCGACTCAACTTGAACTGTTGCGCGCCGCGGGTGCAGAAGAAGCTGAGGCGATTGTCATCTGTACCGATGCGCCCGATGAAGTGATGAAAATTGTGGAACTTTGTCAGCACCATTTCCCGCAGTTAAAGATCTTAGCTCGCGCTCGTAGCCGGGTAGAGGCGTATCAGTTACTCAGCCATGGGGTCGATAAATACTCGCGGGAAACTTTCTTAGGCGCTTTGGACCTCGGCCGACAAGTACTGGTCGAATTGGGCATGCACCCTTACCAAGCCAAGCGCGCCGAAGCACATTTTAGAAAACTCGATAATGCGATGCTCAAAGAGCTGCTACCGCAACATAACCAAGACAAACAACTCGCACTGCGCGCCAAAGAGGCACGTAAAGAGCTAGAAGAAATATTTGGGCGTGAAATGGATAATGATCGCCAATCTCGTCATTATTGGGAAAAATAACGCCAATCAATATTCAGTTGTAGGATGTAACGTGAAACAGAAAAAACGTTTTATTGCCGGTGCAAAGTGCCCAAGTTGTCAGTCACAAGATACTCTGCGCTGGTGGGTTGAAAACAACATAGAGCTCGTTGAGTGTGTCGAGTGCGGCTACCATGAACAGCGAAAGCCCAAATCTGTAGAAAAAAGTGAACATGCTCGGCAAGAGATGATCGGGATTTTTAAACCAGAATAATTGAGTTTCTGGAATAGATCTTCATAATACGCCTCATACCGATCGATTTCTTAGGTTTGAAGATGACAACCTAGGAACAAACCTCCTTGGAGTTGTTATGAAAATTGAAAAGAACGTGGTTGTAAGCCTAGCCTACCAATTAGTATTGGAAGATGGTGCAGTCGTAGACCAATCAACAGTTGATGCACCACTAGATTACCTTCACGGTCACAACAATCTAATCACTGGCCTTGAAAATGAGTTAGAAGGAAAAGTTGTGGGCGATAAGTTCACAGCAACTATCGCTCCTGAAGAAGCGTACGGTGAATACAACGATGAGCTTGTACAACGTGTACCTGCTGAAGTTTTCCAAGGCGTTGATGAAATTGAAGTGGGTATGCGTTTTCTAGCGGATACTGACCAAGGCCAAATTCCAGTTGAAATCACGGAAGTGGATGGTGACGAAGTAGTAGTTGATGGTAACCACATGTTGGCTGGCCAAACATTAACGTTTGATGTAGAAGTCGTTGCGATTCGCGCTGCAACTGAAGAAGAGATCCAACATGGTCACATTCACCAAGCTGGTGGCTGTGGACATGGCCACGACCATGACCACGATCATGATCATGAAGGTGGTTGCTGTGGTGGTGAAGGCCATGACCATGGTGAGAAAAAAGAAGGTTGTTGCGGTGGCGGCAGCTGCGGTTCACATTAATCATTTTTTGGTTGGTAGTGCCAAAGTAGGCAGTAATAACCGACTGATACAATGAAATGGAAAGCGTTAATCGTCATGCGATTAGCGCTTTTTTGTTGCTTGTTAATTATTACAGTACTCACTTGCCGCCTACCTGCAACTTCAAGTTATTTGGGTATAGTTAATGTGTAGAACAGAAGTGTATTGCCTCTCAATTTATTAAGTTAAGGAATTCTCATGTCACAACCTTTTGCTATAGCAATTCATGGCGGCGCTGGAACCATCATTCGTCAACAAATGAGCGAATCATTAAAGCGCGATATTTTGAACACGCTAGAAAGTGCTGTCCGAGCGGGGCATCAAGTACTGGCACAAGGTGGTGATGCACTGGATGCGGTGGTTGAGGCTGTGAAAATACTTGAGGACTCTCCGTTGTTTAACGCAGGAAAAGGTTCGGTGTTAACGCATCAAGAGATGGTGGAGATGGACGCCTCTGTCATGCATGGCAAAATGATGGACGCAGGCGCGGTCGCTGGGGTTCGGCACATTAAAAATCCGGTGCAGCTCGCGCGTGATGTAATGAAGCACAGTGATCATGTGTTGTTGATTGGTGAGGGCGCAGAAGCGTTTGCTTTTACTCAAGGGCATCAATATACAGAACAAGATTACTTTTTTACTGAGCGTCGTTATGAACAGTTGCTAGCGATGAAAAGCAACAATCAATTTGCTTTGTCGGAATCAAAATTCCCAGATGACAAGAAATTTGGCACTGTTGGCGCAGTTGCATTGGATAAACAAGGCAACCTTGCGTCTGCTACTAGTACCGGTGGCATCACGAATAAAAAATTTGGTCGCGTCGGCGATTCTCCCATCATAGGTGCAGGAACGGTGGCTGAAAATGGTAATGTGGCGGTATCGACAACGGGCATGGGGGAATATTTCATTCGTAAAATGGTTGCCAGTGACGTTGCCGCTCGCATGCGTTATTTAAAAGAAGATGTTCATACCGCATGTGAAACCATTATTCAGGGTGAACTTAAAACGCTCGGTGGTGAGGGTGGATTGATCGCCATTGATGCGCAAGGCGACATTCATTTTGCAATGAACAGTTCTGGTATGTACCGTGCTTGTGTTGATCGTCAAGGAGAGCTAATCGTAAAAATATATTCGGATGAGTAACTTACGTGCCTAATAACTGAATCATTTATTAAGTTATATTTTTATGACATTTTCGTGTTTAAAAAAGGACTGCAAGGAAAAGGATTCGGTGCTAGAATCCTTTTTTAACTAGCAATCAGACTTGGAAAGATGGGAAATAACGTAGTCGTTCTAGGCACCCAATGGGGTGACGAAGGCAAAGGTAAAATCGTAGACCTTTTAACTGAAGATGCAAAATACGTGGTTCGCTACCAAGGCGGCCATAATGCAGGCCACACTTTGGTCATTGACGGTGAAAAAACCGTTCTTCATTTAATTCCATCCGGCATTCTTCGCAATAAAGTGAAATGCATCATCGGTAACGGTGTTGTGCTTTCACCTGACGCACTAATCAATGAAATGAAGCCTCTAGAAGAGCGTGGTATTCCAGTCCGCGAACGTCTTTTCATTTCTGAAGCTTGCCCACTTATTCTTCCTTACCACATTGCGCTTGACCAAGCTCGTGAAACAGCTCGCGGTAAAAAAGCAATTGGTACGACAGGCCGTGGTATCGGTCCTGCTTATGAAGATAAAGTGGCTCGCCGTGGTTTACGCGTTGGTGATTTGTTCGATATGGTTTCATTTGCAGAAAAGCTAAAAGAAGTGATGGAGTTCCATAACTTCCAACTTGAGCATTTCTACAAAGCTGAACCAGTAAGCTACGAATCCGTACTTGAGCAAGCACAAGGCTATGCTGATTTGCTGACTTCGATGGTGATCGACGTGACCGATGAACTTGATGCAGCGCGTAAGCGTGGCGACAAAATCATGTTTGAAGGTGCGCAAGGTACTATGCTTGACATCGACCACGGTACTTACCCATACGTAACGTCTTCTAACACGACTGCTGGTGGTGTTGCTGCCGGTTCTGGTTTCGGCCCTCGTCATCTAGGCTATATCCTAGGTATCGCGAAAGCTTACTGTACTCGCGTTGGTGCAGGTCCATTCCCAACCGAATTAGATGATGAAATCGGTAATCACCTAGGCACTAAAGGTCATGAGTTTGGTGCGACAACAGGCCGTAAGCGTCGTTGTGGTTGGTTTGATGCGGTAGCGATGCGTCGCGCCATTCAAATTAACTCAGTCACAGGCTTCTGCTTGACTAAACTTGACGTACTTGATGGTCTAGAAGAGCTAAAAATCTGTACGGGTTACCAAATGCCAGATGGCTCAATTGCTCAAGTATCACCAATGGCAGCTGACGCTTTTGAAGCGGTAACACCTATTTACGAAACTATGCCTGGTTGGTCTGAAAATACCTTCGGTGCTAAATCAATTGATGCCCTGCCACAAGCGGCGCTTGATTACATCAAACGTATTGAAGAGTTGACTGGTGTACCTGTTGACATCGTTTCTACAGGTCCAGATCGTAACGAAACCATTATCAAGGTTCACCCATTTTCAGTTTAATGGTTGATTGATAAACGTTTTTAAAACCGGCTTTCAGAGCCGGTTTTTTTATACCTGTATTGATGATATTTTGTCCTTGGTGTGGCAATAAATGGCCGAATAACGGCAAATTTTGTCTAAAGAGTTTGCCGCACTGGTCGATAAAGTTATCAAGCCCAGCCCTAGATGAAACTGAGGCTATAATTTTAAGGCTATCGATAGACATAAAGAGTGCAGGTATGAAGCTACGAACGGTAGCAGCTTCATTGTTTTTAGCGCTGACCTCATCCTTGAGTCATGCCAACGTGGCGGAAGTGGGTGAGCCAGTCCCTATTTACACCGAAGCTGAACTAATCAAGTTAATTGAGCAAAATAAACATTTAGAGCAAGTCAAGGCCGACAACTGCCAATTGGTAGAAGATATTGTTGCGCGTGCTACTCGCATCAGCCTGCCTTCCTACGAGTTTTTGTATGGAGATATGCTAGCGTGGGGGGTCTGTGTAGATCAAGATGTCGAACTTGGCTTGTACTATATGGAAAATGCAGCTCATCAAGGTTTACCCGCTGCGTTAGAGCAGCTTGGGCGTTATTATTCGCGTGGTACTTTAGTACAGCAGGATAAAGAGCGAGCTATTCCCTATCTGCGTGAAGCCGCTGCGATGGGCAATATTAATGCTCGTATCCATCTAGCTGAGCTTCTGCTGCGTGATTATGGCAGCCCGCTTGATTATGAAGATGCTTATCGCTGGCTTTATAATTCGGTGACTATCGATCAAAGAATACATTCTCGGATCTCTATGCTCCGGCAGGGGTTAGAGCAGCGAATGCCACAAAATGTGGTTGCGCGAGCCAAGCGCAGAGATACGTTTTGGTAGCCTTCATTATTGCTTTTCTTATTTCGCCCACACGGTTGGGCGAAGTCATTTCTGCGCTTTTCGTCTAACGCATTAGCCTATAATAATCAATACGCTGCTGTAGCTTCTGCCGTGAGTCAGTTATACTCTGGCTATCTCTCCTTGCTTTAGCAGGTCTGCCTATGTCTGAAATTATCAATAACGATCCTTTTGCGGATCGAGAATCTAGCAATTACGAAAATCCAATTCCAAGCCGAGAATTCATCCTCGAATTTCTAACCGAAGTCAATGTACCGATGAATCGTAATGATCTTTTTGAGGCATTGGGTTTATCTGGTGAAGAGCAATACGAAGGGCTACGCCGTCGTTTGCGTGCGATGGAGCGAGATGGCCAATTGGTATTTACTCGTCGCCAATGCTATGCATTGCCAGAAAAACTGGAAATGATCAAAGGTCACGTAATCGGACATAAAGATGGTCATGGGTGGGTTCGTCCTGATGGCAGCGTTGGCAAAGATAACGATGTTTTGCTACCTCATCACCAAATGCGTACCATTATTCATGGCGACTACGTGCTGGTACAACCGACAGGCACGGATAAAAGAGGCCGTAAAGAAGGGCGTTTGGTTCGAGTGTTGGAAGAACGTAAAACCCAACTTGTTGGACGTTTCTTCCTCGAAAATGGCTACTCTTATGTCGTGCCCGATGATTCACGCATCACTCAAGACATCTTGATCCCTAATGAGCACAAAGGCGGAGCTCGCATGGGGAACGTGGTGGTGATTGAAATTACCGATCGTGGTGCCAGAGCAAGAGGAATGACAGGCAGAGTTGTTGAGGTACTTGGGGAAAATATGGCTCCCGGTATGGAGACACAAATAGCGATTCGCACTCACCAGATCCCTCATGAGTGGCCGCAAGAAGTATTAAAGCAAGTCGAAAACCTGAGAGAAGAAGTTCCAGAAGAGGCGAAGCAAGGGCGCGTGGATCTGCGTCAATTACCTTTAGTGACTATTGATGGTGAAGACGCGCGTGACTTTGATGATGCGGTTTATTGCGAAGCCAAAAAAGGTGGTGGCTGGCGTCTCTGGGTTGCGATTGCTGACGTAAGTTATTATGTGCGCCCCGATACGGCTCTTGATAAAGAAGCGATCAACCGTGGTAACTCAGTTTACTTCCCATCGCAAGTCGTCCCTATGCTACCGGAAGTACTGTCGAACGGTCTTTGTTCACTTAATCCACAAGTCGACCGTCTATGCATGGTGTGCGAGATGACAGTCTCTGCAACGGGCAAAATTTCGGGTTACAAACATTACGAAGCCGTGATGAACTCTCATGCCCGTTTAACTTACAACAAAGTACACGCCATTCTTGAAGGGGATGAAGAGCTACGCGAACGTTATCAAGCCGTGGTTCCTCATCTTGAAGAACTCTATTCGATGTATAAGGTGCTAAAAGCAGCGCGTGATGAGCGTGGCGGTATCGAATTTGAAACGATTGAAACTAAGTTTATTTTTAATGCTGAGCGTAAAATCGATAGCATTGAACCTGTTGTCCGTAATGATGCGCACAAAATAATCGAAGAGTGCATGATCCTCGCTAATATTGCTTCAGCATCGCTGGTGGAAAAAGCGAAAGAGCCCGCTCTGTACCGTATCCATGAATCACCGGGAGAAGAGCGTTTGACCGGTTTTAGGGATTTCTTAGGCGAGCTTGGTTTGAACTTAGCGGGTGGGCTAGAGCCTTCGCCAACCGATTACGCTAACTTAATGAAACAGATTGGTGAGCGCCAAGACAAAGAGTTGATCCAAACCATGCTACTGCGCTCTATGAAGCAGGCTGTGTATAACGCGGATAACTGTGGTCACTTTGGTTTAGCGCTCAAACGCTATGCGCACTTTACTTCACCTATTCGTCGCTACCCTGATCTCCTATTGCACCGCGCAATTAAATATTTGATTGCCAAAGAATCGGGCAATCACACCGACCGTTGGACAACTACAGGTGGTTATCACTACTCTTTTGATGACATGGACTTCTATGGTCAGCAATGTTCAATGACAGAACGCCGTGCTGATGATGCGACGCGTGAAGTATCTGATTGGCTCAAGTGTGAATACATGCAAGATCATGTAGGCGAAGAGCTTGATGGAGTCATAGCCAACGTGACAGGTTTCGGTTTCTTCGTTCGTTTAACTGAGTTGCACATTGATGGATTGGTCCATATTTCAACGCTAGCGAATGACTACTATCAATTTGATCCCGTGGGACAACGATTGATCGGCGAAAGTTTTGGCAACATCTATCGCTTAGGTGACGCCGTTAAAGTCAAAGTGTTATCCGTCAACTTGGATGATCGTCAAATTGACTTTGAAATCGTGGGCACTAGCCGTAAGCTGCGCGGAGAAGGCAAGACAGCGAAGAAACGTGCAACGGATGCACGAGAGAAAGCACGTGGCAAGAAGGTGACGTCAAGTAAAGGAAAGGCTACTCCTTTAGTTGAAGCGACTAAACGCCCAGATGAAAAAAGTAGTGAAGGCTTAAAACCTGAACGGAAAAAAAGCAAAACAACAAAAGCACGCAAAAAGAAACCCGCGGCCAAAGCAAATAAAGCGCGTGCTAGTAAATAACGATCAATGGGTAAATCATGAGTAACGAATGTATTTATGGTATTCACGCGGTCAGCGCTGTACTTGAAAAAGATCCAGCGCGATTGATAGAAGCGTTTGTACTAAAAGGGCGACAAGATGATCGTCTGCTTCCACTGTTAAATGAACTGCAACATTGCGGTGTCTCTATTCAACAGATGGGACGTAAAACATTGGATGACAAGGCTCAAGGGGCGAATCATCAGGGCATCATTGCTCGTGTAAAACCAGCAAAACAGCTTAATGAGCATGATTTAGAAGCAATCATCGCACAGCATGAACAACCACTATTACTGGTTTTGGATGGTGTTACCGATCCGCATAATCTCGGCGCATGCTTACGTAACGCCGATGCTGCCGGGGTCGCTGCAGTGATCGTACCAAAAGATAAGTCAGCACCAATGACAGCAACGGTCAGCAAAGTCGCTTGTGGCGCTGCTGAAACTGTGCCTTTAGTACGAGTGACGAATCTTGCACGTACCATGCGCGCCCTTCAAGAACAAGGCGTATGGTTTGTTGGCACTGCCGGCGAGGCGACGCATGACATTTACCAAGCCAAACTGACAGGGCCCCTTGCGATTGTTATGGGCGCTGAAGGGGATGGTATGCGCCGTTTAACGCGCGAAACCTGCGATGATCTGATCAAAATACCGATGGCGGGCACCGTTTCTAGCCTAAACGTATCAGTAGCGGCTGGGATCTGTCTGTTTGAAGCAGTGAGACAGCGCCAAGCTGTATAATTGTGCATCAGGGATAAAAGGATAGGTAGTGAGTGCTCACCTCATCTTTCTATCCCTTCTATTACTTCCTTAGTGGAAGAAGAAATAGATAGTTTATAAGTTTAATTTCTACACAGCGCTTGCATGTGTAATGGTGATCTGTATAATGCACCGCACTGGTTAAATCCAGTTGTGAACCAATGAGCAGTGAGGAGTAAACTGACCTAGCTGTTAGTTTAGTAACGTATACTCAGCTTATGTTCGCAGTTAATACAATTAGCTCTGTTGCGTTTAGTAATAGATTAAAGTTAATCGAAAATTAACTGACAATGTGCCTAATTTTGGCACTACGGTTTCACATAAATCAATCGGCATTCTCTCGTTTTAACGAGTTTGAGTGGCGATATTGTTTGTGTAATTTTTAATTATTGGAGCTCTGTCTCATGCAGAACCAACGTATCCGTATCCGCCTAAAAGCGTTCGATTACAAACTAATCGATGCTTCTACAGCGGAAATCGTTGAAACAGCTAAGCGTACCGGCGCACAGGTTCGTGGTCCTATTCCACTTCCTACTCGTAAAGAGCGTTTCACTGTTCTTATCTCTCCACACGTCAACAAAGATGCTCGTGATCAGTACGAAATTCGTACTCACAAACGTCTAATCGACATCGTTGAGCCAACAGATAAAACTGTTGATGCACTGATGCGCCTAGATCTAGCTGCTGGCGTTGACGTACAAATCAGCCTAGGTTAAGGGAGATTAGAAGAATGATTGGTCTAGTCGGACGTAAAGTGGGTATGACCCGCGTATTTACTGAAGAAGGCGTTTCTATCCCAGTAACTGTTGTTGAGGTTGAAGCAAACCGTATTTCTCAAGTGAAAACTCTTGAGACTGACGGCTATGCAGCAATCCAGGTAACTACTGGTACTAAGAAAGCCAACCGTGTAACTAAACCAGAAGCTGGTCACTTTGCGAAAGCAGGTGTAGAAGCTGGTCGCGGTCTTTGGGAATTCCGTTTAGAAAACGGCGAAGAGTTTGAAGTTGGCACTGAGCTAAATGTAGAACTTTTCAACGAAGTTAAAAAAGTAGACGTTACTGGTACATCTAAAGGTAAAGGTTTCCAAGGTGCTGTTAAGCGCTGGAATTTCCGTACCCAAGATATGACTCACGGTAACTCTTTGTCTCACCGTGCACCGGGTTCAATTGGCCAATGTCAAACTCCAGGTCGCGTGTTCAAAGGCAAAAAAATGGCAGGTCACATGGGTGCTGAGCGTGTAACGACTCAAAACCTAGAGATCGTACGTGTTGACGCTGAGCGCAATCTGCTTCTTATTAAAGGTGCAGTACCAGGTGCAACTGGCGCTAACGTGATCGTCAAACCAGCTATTAAAGCATAACGTCTAGGAGTAAGTAATGGAATTGATGGTTAAAGGTGCTAACGCACTAACTGTTTCCGAAACTACTTTCGGACGTGAGTTCAACGAAGCCCTTGTACACCAAGTAGTTGTTGCGTATGCAGCAGGTGCTCGTCAAGGTACTCGTGCTCAAAAGACACGTTCAGAAGTTTCTGGCGGTGGCGCTAAGCCATGGCGTCAAAAAGGTACTGGCCGTGCACGTGCTGGTACAATTCGTAGCCCAATCTGGCGTACAGGTGGTGTTACTTTTGCTGCGAAACCACAAGATCACAGCCAAAAAGTAAACAAAAAAATGTACCGCGGTGCTATGAAGAGCATTCTTTCTGAACTAGTTCGTCAAGAGCGTTTAATCGTTGTTGATAACTTCTCAGTAGAAGCACCAAAAACTAAAGAGCTATTAGCTAAGCTTAAAGAACTTGAGCTTAACGATGTACTCATCGTTACTGGCGAAGTAGACGAGAATCTATTCTTAGCTGCTCGCAACCTATATAAAGTTGACGCACGTGACGTAGCGGGTCTTGACCCAGTTAGCCTAATTGCGTTTGACAAGGTTCTAATGACTGCAGAAGCAGTTAAGCAAGTTGAGGAGATGCTGGCATGATCAGTGAAGAGCGTCTACTAAAAGTTCTACGTGCACCGCACATCTCTGAAAAAGCAACTATGACTGCTGAGAAAGCGAACACTATCGTTTTCAAAGTAGCAAAAGATGCAACTAAGAAAGAGATCAAAGCAGCTGTAGAAAAGCTATTTGAAGTTGAAGTTAAGTCTGTAAATACTCTTATCACTAAGGGTAAGACCAAACGTCAAGGTCTACGCC
>NZ_NDIM01000047.1:0-14803 GCF_002241375.1 Vibrio sp. V19_P1S1T109
ATTACTAGGTGACTGATTTTGTAAATTTTATAATTGTGCATCTTCATTTTGAGCCTAATAGCGAAATATGCAAGTCTCTATTTTCGATCTATTTAGGGGTTTTGGGATTGAACACACATTGACCGTAATTTATGTGCACTTGATCATTGTTCCGTTTTGAAAAATCGATCTCATTTCACCCCTAAACTTAAGCTTCATATGCACTTTGATGTTTAATTTTTAAAAAAATACAGCTTTGTTTTCGCTCCTGATAGTTTTGTTATAACATCAGCTTCTAACCTCAACCATGATGCAGCAATATGAGTGACTTTTCTTCGGCTAAGCTATCTAACTATCAACAAAATGACAAAGTTTTGTCGCCTAGGCCGGCAGAGTTAGTGACATTACCCTCGTACATGGAGTGTCATGATCATAGTTATACCCAAGTCGTTATCGGATTAAAAGGCCAAGCTGAGTTTGAAGTACAAGGTGTAGGCAATTTGGTGGGGCCGGGGCAAGGTTGTGTCGTTACCTCTGGAACTGGCCATGCGTTTGGTGGCGTCGTTGGGCAGTCGGATATTTTAGTGCTTAATCTTCCAATCTCCTGTGGAGATGACCCTTTGCTTCTACAAAAAATGAATGAGCTGTCGAATGCGGATATTTACTTTCAACTGGATGGACAAATCCAAAAGCTGATCCAATTGCTGGTTAAAGAGATGCAATCGAGTCCTGATGATTTACTGTTGAGCCGTGCCTGCAATGACACCGTGATGGCATTACTGCAACGTCATATTTCTGTATTTGAAACGCATCGCAAAGAGTCTCGTTTTGATCTTGAAGCGATTGATCGTTATATCGATCTGCACCTTGGTCGTAAAATTTCAGTCGCTCAATTAGCGGGCCGCGTTTATTTAGGTGAAAGCCAATTTCATATGTTGTTCAAAGAGCAAATGGGGATCACGCCTCATCAATATTTGTTAGGTAAACGAATTGATATGGCAAAAGATTTGATTGAGCAAGGTTGTTTGAGTTTTGGTCAAATTGCGGAATTAACGGGCTTTTCTGGACAAAGTACCTTCACTCATTCATTTACTCGCTTGCAAGGTATTTCTCCATCGCAATACCGAAAATTGTGTCGTCGCTAATTCTTTATATCCCTGCCTCTTTTTTGTTTGTAATTCCCACATCATTTTTATATTGCTTGCCTTGAACTATCGGCAACACGTGCACCTTTGGTTAAATTTTGGAAACAATGTTGCTATTTTCTGCTTTGTGCATGATGTCAATTGATGTGATTGTGTTTTTATTTTGTTAATAGCCAGAGTTTTTAGCAAAAAACTCGGAGTTTTTGACAAGTATTCTTCTCGCGCTCAAAATACACTGCCAGCCATTGCAGGAAACCCGACCTTTTTCGGGAGTGAGATTGAGGAAAACGCATGTTTACAGCAACAGATGTGTTGAATGCAGAGTTTATCGAGCAACCGCTTGATAAGCTGTGGTCGCTGATCTCTCCACTTTATATGGTGGACGAATCTCAATGGCTGAAGCAGTTATTACCGCTGGCAACAGCTACAGAATCAGAAAAATCGGCGATATTAAATAAAACAACCCAGTTAATCGAAGCGATCCGAGCCGACAAAAAAGCGGTGCAAATGATCGATGCCTTATTACTTGAGTACAGTTTAGATACGCAAGAAGGTATTTTGTTGATGTGTTTGGCTGAAGCTCTGATGCGCATTCCCGATGCGGAAACCGCGGATGCTTTTATTAAAGATCGCCTCAGCGTTGCGGATTGGAAATCTCATCTGAAAAATTCTGACTCTGTCTTTGTCAATGCGTCCACGTGGGGGTTGATGCTGACTGGTAAAGTGATTGGCCTTGCTGATGTGGATACGACTAGTCCAACGCAGGCGGTTAATCGTCTAGTGAATAAGCTTTCTGAGCCAGTGATTCGTAAGGCGATGCACCAAGCGATGAAGGTGATGGGCCACCAATTTGTGCTAGGCCGAACCATTGAAGAAGCACAAAAAAATGGCCGTCCTATGCGTGATAAAGGCTATACCTATTCATTTGATATGCTCGGTGAAGCGGCGTTAACCACGGCCGATGCCAATAAATATTTCAAAGATTATTTGATGGCGATTGAGGCGGTTGGCCGCGAGAAATATGGCTTATCAACCAGCCCGGCACCGTCCGTATCAATCAAGCTTTCTGCATTGCATCCGCGTTATGAGGTGGCTAATCAAGAGCGCGTGCTGAGCGAGCTTTATAGCACACTGCTACAGCTTTTAGCCCGTGCTATCGAGCTGGATGTGGCGATCACTATTGATGCAGAAGAAGCAGACCGTTTAGAGCTGTCATTAAAGCTATTTGAAAAGATATATCGCAGTGAGCCCGTGAAAGGGTGGGGGAAATTTGGTTTAGTTGTACAAGCTTACTCTAAGCGCGCTTTACCCGTTTTAGTTTGGCTTAATGGGTTGGCGAAACAGCAAGGTGATGTGATCCCACTGCGTTTAGTCAAAGGGGCGTATTGGGATAGCGAAGTGAAGTGGTCTCAGCAAAGTGGCTACAGCAACTATCCGGTATACACACGTAAAGAAGCTACTGATGTAGCCTATTTGGCTTGCGCTCGTTTTCTTTTAAGCGAGGGTGTTCGTGGTCATATTTTCCCTCAATTTGCCAGTCATAATGCACAAACCGTGACCGCGATTGCGGTGATGTCACAACACAAAGATTTTGAGTTCCAGCGTCTGCATGGCATGGGTGATGCTCTTTATCATCATGCAATGAAAGCCTATCAACAATCGGTGCGAATTTATGCTCCAGTAGGTAGTCATAAAGACTTACTGCCTTATTTAGTTCGTAGATTGCTTGAAAATGGTGCGAACAGTTCGTTTGTGCATCGTTTAGTTGATGCTCGTTGTCCTATTGATACGTTAACGCAACATCCCGTCGATATGTTGCTCTCGTTTGATTCTTTACCAAATACCAAAATCCCTTTGCCACCGCATATCTTTGCCGAGCGCGTTAATTCCTATGGTGTCAATATTGATATTGAAAGTGAGGCAACGCCTTTTGAAGCGAAAGTAGAATGTTGGCTCAGTAAACAGTGGCATGCTTCTCCTATCATCAATGGTGTTGCTCAGTTCGAAAGCATGATCAAGGTAGGGGCATCGCTGGAAGTTGTGACTGCGCCGTATGACCGTAGGAAGCATGTTGGACAAGTGGTATTTGCCAACCTTGATCATGTTTCCGAAGCTATCTCAATAGCGGAGCAATCCTTTGCTGCTTGGAAGCAAGAAGAGCACAGTGTTCGCGCGGGCAAACTTGATAAACTTGCTGATTTACTCGAAGAGAACTTGGCTGAACTGGTCGCCATTTGTCATCACGAAGCAGGGAAAACCATTCACGATAGCATTGATGAAGTCCGCGAAGCGGTAGATTTTTGTCGCTATTACGCCAAACAAGTTTCCGCGTTAACACCCTTTGAAGTGACGAGTTTTGATAATGAAAAGCGTAAAGTGAGTCGTGAAGGTCGTGGTGTTTTCGTGTGTATTAGCCCATGGAACTTCCCTCTTGCGATTTTTCTTGGGCAAATCACGGCAGCGTTAGTTGCGGGTAATACGGTCGTTGCCAAACCCGCAGAACAAACCAGTTTGATTGCTTCGCGTGCCGTGGAACTGATGTTGGAAGCTGGCTTTCCTGCTGGCGTTATCCAATTGTTACCCGGACGTGGTGCAGAAATTGGCAGTGCGCTGACTTCTCACCCTGCCATTGCAGGTGTCGCGTTCACTGGATCAACAGCGACCGCGCAACGTATCAATCAAGCTCTTGCTCAACGTGACGCCGCGCCAGTGCCGTTGATTGCAGAGACGGGTGGGCAAAATGCGATGATCGTTGATAGTACGGCTTTACCCGAGCAAGTGGTGAGAGATGTGATTCGTTCTGCCTTTGCTTCGGCCGGGCAGCGCTGCTCTGCATTACGAGTGCTATTTGTTCAACAGGATATTGCCGATCGCATCATCAGCTTGATTCATGGTGCGATGAATGAGCTCAAGATTGGTCTTCCTTACCTCCACAGTACAGATGTCGGCCCTGTTATTGATGAAAAAGCCAAACAAAAGTTGCTCTCTCACATTGAACAGATGACCAAGACACAGACCAAAGTTGCGCAATTAGAACTCAGTTCGGAGTGCCAACACGGCGATTTTGTACCGCCAGCGGCTTTTGAAATTTCAGATATTCACTGCTTAACCGAAGAACAATTTGGGCCGATCTTACATATCGTGCGCTTTAAAGCGCGTGAGCTGGCCGATGTAGTGCAGCAAATTAATCAAACTGGTTTTGGTTTAACCATGGGGATCCATAGCCGCAATGAAACGACGTATCGTTGGATAGAAAAACACGCCCGAGTAGGTAACTGTTACATCAACCGTGATCAAGTGGGTGCGGTGGTGGGCGTGCAACCATTTGGTGGGCAGGGGCTTTCTGGTACCGGACCAAAGGCAGGTGGCCCACATTACTTATACCGTTTTACTCAAACTGAATTTTCTCAGTAATAAAGGCTCAGGAGAATTAGCATGGTTCATCAAGTAACACGTTTTTCTGACGCTTTTTCAGCATGGGAAAATTGGAATATCACCGATTTTGATTCTAAATGTGAGTGCTTACTTTCATTTAAAAATCTACTAGAAAGCGCTATGCCACAACTGGCAACAGTGATTTCTTACCATCTTCATCAGGCATCGGCGCTGTTGGCGCATTCGCATCAATTGATCGGTCCTACTGGAGAAACCAATGAGCTATACACCGCAGGTCGGGGCGTGGCTGTGATCATCCAAGGTGAACACAGTGATAAAGCGCAACAGGCGGTGGCAGCTCAGCTTTGTGCCGCTCTTGTGGCAGGCAATAGCGTCGTCTTATGTAGTGACGATGCGATGTTGATTCGAACACTGCAAGCGGCATTTGAGCAGTCAACACTCCCTACTAATCTCATTCAGTTTACGTCTTTTGATGCTTATCATCCGTTGATGGCGTCGGACGTTCGAAGTGTAGGTTACGTTGGGAACACTTCGGTTGAGCGTAGCCTCAACCGTCAGCTAGCTGATCGTAATGGTGCGATTGTCAGCCTAGTTTCTGAAACGGACTTGAGCGCGATCCCCGTGGCTCATGATCCTCACTTATCGTTGCGCTTTATTACCGAGCGTACTCGCACAATAAATATAACAGCAGTGGGTGGTAATGCGACCTTGCTTGAGCTTGGTAGCGAAACCCATTAATCCTTTCTGTTTTATCCTCTTCTTCGGAAGAGGACATGGAAGGCGATCTTTTAAAGAGGACAAACACAATGGAAAATAGCTTTGCTATTACAACCACCTTTATTCTGTATCTTATTTTGATGCTGGCTATTGGTGTGGTTGCATACCTTCGAACGAAAAACTCCGCAGATTATTTCTTAGGAGGGCGATCACTGGGCCCTTGGCCTGCGGCTTTATCGGCGGGTGCATCTGATATGAGCGGTTGGTTATTGCTCGGTTTACCTGGTTACGCGTACGCCGCTGGTATTGAGGCTTTCTGGCTAGCGGGTGGCTTATTATTGGGCACATGGGCTAACTGGTTAGTGAATGCTAAGCGCTTGCGCACTTATAGCATCACGACAGATTCATTAACATTACCTGAATTTTTATCACGCCGTTTTAATGATAAATCTAAACTGATTCAAACCATTTCAGCCTTCTTTATTTTGCTGTTCTTCCTCTTTTATACCAGTTCTGGCCTTGTAGCTGGCGGTAAACTATTTGAAACGGTATTTGGTTTAGATTATTCAACCGCAGTTATTATTGGCACCATTTGTGTGGTGTCTTATACACTGTTTGGTGGATTTTTAGCCGTTTCTTGGACTGACTTAGTGCAAGGCCTATTGATGGCAGCGGCATTAATGATTGTGCCCATCGCGGCAATCAACGGTGGTTTGGGTCAACTGAGTCAAGATCTATCCGCAATAAACCCAGAGCTACTAACGCTGTGGCATGATGTGAAAGGTGAGCCGTTAACGGGTGTTGCCATTATCTCATTAATGGCATGGGGGCTTGGTTATTTTGGTCAACCCCATATTTTGGCGCGCTTTAAAGCTTCCCGCTCAAATAAAGATCTCACCACTGCACGTCGTATTGCGGTCATTTGGACCGGTTTATCCATGGCGGGAGCCTTGTTGGTTGGCTTAGTTGGGCTTGTTTATGTGACGAACACAGGTTCGCTGGAGCTGGCAGATGGTGAAAAAATCTTCATGCTGCTAGTGAATGCGATTTTCCATCCAGTTATTGCAGGTATTTTGCTTGCGGCTATTCTTGCGGCAATTATGAGTACCGCTGACTCGCAATTATTAGTTTCTTCCTCTGCGTTAGCGGAAGATTTTTACAAGCAAGTCATCAAGCAAGATGCAACGTCGGAGGAGATCGTTCGTGTTGGCCGCTTTGCTGTGATTCTAATTTCTATCGTTGCGTTAGTGCTGGCCATGACACCAGATAGTTCCGTGCTCGGCTTAGTCTCGTATGCATGGGCGGGCTTTGGCGCCGCATTTGGCCCTGCAGTGGTATTGAGCCTTTATTGGTCTCGAATGAACCGCAATGGTGCACTAGCCGGCATTATTGTTGGTGGCGTGACAATTGTGGTTTGGAAACAACTGTCTGGCGGTTGGTTTGATGTGTATGAAATTGTTCCTGGGATCATTTTCTCTGTACTTGCGATCGTTGTGGTGAGCTTAGCGACAGCTGAACCCGAAGAGAGCGTGAGAGCACAGCACGTGACCTTTAAAAAGCAGCTGGTTGAACTAGATTGACATTCATACCGTTGTTCAATAACTAGCCCCTTTCTGAGGGGCTTTTTTGTACAGGTTAGATTGTGTAGTGTGCTTAGCAGAAAATAAGGAGATTGGGATGGACGTTTTTTGAAGATAGCTCACGAAACACACACTAAAGTTTGAGAAAAATGAACCTCTAGGCGCAAAATGTGTCAATTATCAATAATGATGCAAATTGTAGGGATTATTGGACCATGTCAAAAGCTTATTGCACCTGCTGTCGTAAAGAGACACCACATAAAGTCGTAATGAAGCGCTGTCAGTCAGAACCTTGTTCAACGTGGCAAGGTGTTCAAAAGTTTTTTGCGCTCATTATACAAGGTGAACCTCATTACAAAATGGAAAAGCAAGGTTTTTGCCGAGTATGTAATCACCCATCAACATTAAGCCACACTGACTTCTCACGCGTCCGCGTTCTCTAAATACTTCCAGCACTGCGCTAAGTTTTTTGGCGTAGTGCGCTTCTCGCTCAAAAGATAATTTTGCTTTTATTCGGCTGACTAAGTTTGATTTAGCGCACATTCACGTGCCGTTCTATTGCACGAGTGTCAAGTATTGGGAACTTAGGCAAAGTAATAATCCATAGTTGTAATACTCTCAAGCCCATTACTTTGGTGAACAAGCTTCAAGGAGCATTGCAATGCAATTGAGTTTAAAGAGAAAAATGGTGTTCTCTGTGGTTGCTGCTATTACATTGACAGCCGCTGCATTGGTTATGGTTGGCTATCAAACCTTTAAAACCGACAGCTGGAGAGCGATTGAGAGTGAAGCGCGTAATACATTACAGGCTCATGCAAAAGGGATTGGTGACTGGTTTAATGGTAAACAAAAAACGCTGCTAGGATTAAAAAACGAAATCGAGCGTAATCCACAATTAGACATTGTTCCTCACCTACGCCAAACCTTGGAGTCTGGTGAATTTGGGCTGAGTTATTACGGTAATGAACAGGGCGATATGATCCGCAATGACGGATCGCGTAACCAAAATGGTTATGATCCTCGTGAGCGTGGTTGGTATAAAGAAGCCAAAGTCGCGGGTAAACCGATCACAACCGCCCCCTACGTCAGCGTTACCATGCAAACCTTAGTGGTGACATTGGCAGAACCTGTCCGTCAAAATGGCCAACTGATTGGCGTCGCCGCTTCCAATTTAGCTTTGGGTAAATTGATCAAGGACGTCTTAGCTATTGAGGTTCCCGGGAAGGGTAATGCTATTTTGGTGAACACCAAGGGGCTAATTGTTGCCCATCCCAATCAAGAGCTTATTTTAAAACCTACCCAAGAAATGGCCTCACAACTGACCATTCAAAGCATATCAGAAGCGGCAAATTCTCAATTACCACTCTTTGTTGATATTGATGGTCAGGCCAAGGTATTGATGGCGCAAAGTATTGAACATACCGACTGGCTGTTGGTTATGGTGATGGACAAAACTGTTCTTGAACAGCCACTCAATGACATGCTATTGAAACAGAGCTTGATTGGCTTGATGATTTTAGTGATCTTGGCATTAGCGACCTCATGGTTCGTCGCTCGTCAGTTGAATGAGTTGAGTAATATTGCTCAAGCTTTGTCAGATATCGCCGAAGGTGATGGCGATTTAACCCGTCGTTTAGCCGTTCGCAGCGATGATGAAGTCGGTATCTTAGCGGATAAGTTCAATAAATTTGTCGATCGCATCCATGTCATGGTGCAAAGCGTGCGTGATGTTTCCGTTTCCCTTAACCAAGGAGCGACACAGGCCGCGAGCTCAGCCAGTCAACGTAGTGAACGGATTCGTACTCAACAAGATGAAATTACTATGGTTGCAACTGCGGTAACTGAAATGGCGTCTGCGACCGCTGAAATCGCGGGCAATGCTGATAATACCGCTAAAAATGCCAATGAATCGGTTGAGCTTGGTGCACAAGGCTATCGCCAGATGCAGCAAAGCAAACAGTCAATCAATCAGTTAGCACAAGAGCTTAGCAGTGCTGTGGGTATCATTGGTGAATTAGAAGTGCACGCTAATGAGATTTCAACCATTCTGTCGACCATTCGCTCGATTGCAGAGCAGACAAATTTGTTGGCCTTGAATGCGGCGATTGAAGCGGCGCGCGCCGGAGAGCAAGGTCGTGGCTTTGCGGTTGTAGCTGATGAAGTCCGAGTGCTTTCTCAGCGTACTCATGCCTCTACCGAGGAGATCCAGTCTAAAATTTCCGGTTTGCAAAAGGTAACGACCAATGCTGTTTCTGTCATGACGGAAAGCCATAAACTGGTCGAAACAAGTGTGCAAGATGTGAACCATACAGGAGAAAGCTTACACGCAATCAGCGAAGCCATTCAGATGATCAGTGATATGGCAACACAAATTGCATCAGCAGCAGAAGAGCAATCTTTGGTGACAGCGGATATTAATGGCAACACCGAATCGGTACGTGAAGTCAGCGACCAACTCGCCAGTGATGCGCAAAATGCAGTGCAACAAGCTCATGAAATGCACCGTTTAGCCAATGAGTTAGATAAAGAAATTTCTCGTTTCAAACTGTAATCATCTCAACGTACTCAAAGTAAAGAGGCGATAAATAGATTACAAACAAGAAAGTGGGTGCTTGCTCACTTTCTTTTCCTTTTTTCTCCTCAGTCTTTTTATTATAACGTTCCTCTATTCTATGTGATTTATATCACAATGCCTTGTGATGATAGGTTGGTTTAACTCTGTAAGCCATTATTGTATGCCATATCACTTCTTTTGAGAGCGCCGTGCAAAACCATGAGCCTAGACCGCATCGACCAACAGATCTTACGTATTTTGCACAGTAAAGGACGGCTTCCCGTTGTTGAGCTGGCAAAGTTGGTGAATTTAACCACATCTCCTTGTTCTGATCGTGTCAAACGCTTAGAAAAGGAAGGGTACATCAAAGGCTACCATGCAGAACTGTGCCCAGAAAAGTTAGGTCTGGATGTACAAGTGTTCATTCATATTCGATTGGATCAAACCAGTTTCTCTATTTTTGAGCGCTTTTCACAAGCAGTGGCGGACATCCCAGAAATTGAAGCATGTTATTCATTGTCCGGTGATTTTGACACCATGATCAAAGTGAGAGTGAAAGATATGAAAGCCTACCAAAATTTTATGTCTGGCAAGTTGGGTACATTGCCGGGAGTGATTCAAACGCGCAGTGAATTTGTGATTGAAGAACATAAAGCCAGCTTTGGCATTAATCCTGAGCTCATTTCCAAGACGCTGCCTTAGCTGCGAATGAGGTGAAATACGGTGCAAGAAACAGAACAGCAACAGTCCTTAACTAAAGACGTTACGACACTTTTTACTAGATTAAAACAGCAGACAATAGCAGAGCCGTATCCTAGCCTTGAGCAAAGACGTATTTGGTTGCAGCGCTTAAAAACCGCGTTACTCAGTGAACAGGCCGCGCTCGTTGAGGCCTTAAATCAGGATTATGGTTATCGGAGTCGCTTTGATAGTACAGTTTGCGATCTGCTACCGGCCGTTTCACACATTAATTACACGCTAAAACACCTCAAATCGTGGACAAAATCGCAATCGCGTCATGTAGGTTGGCTATTACTGCCGTCGACAGTGAGCGTTCACTATCAACCCTTGGGTCTTGTGGGGGTGATTGTACCTTGGAATTTTCCTATCGTGCTCAGTATGGCTCCATTAGTCACCGCATTGGCAGCAGGTAATCGCGCTATGGTCAAATTGAGCGAACATACGCCCTGCACCAACCAAGTGTTGATGCGTATTTTTGCGACGGTCGATGAAGCGGTTGATACTGTAGAAGGTGGGG
Source organism: Vibrio sp. V19_P1S1T109 (assembly GCF_002241375.1). Lineage (NCBI taxonomy): Bacteria > Pseudomonadati > Pseudomonadota > Gammaproteobacteria > Vibrionales > Vibrionaceae > Vibrio > Vibrio sp. V19_P1S1T109. The sequence goes on from NZ_NDIM01000047.1 coordinate 10,630, forward strand.
CTGACGTTGCCGCACAGTTCAGTGCGTTACCCTTTGATCATCTGTTATTTACGGGGTCAACACCGGTAGGTAAATTGGTTGCCCAAGCGGCTGCGAAAAACCTAACACCAGTAACGTTAGAGCTTGGCGGGAAATCCCCCGTGATCATTGCACCTGATGCTGACCTTGCGCGTAGCGTTGATAACATCATGCTTGGCAAAGCCATCAATGCAGGGCAGATCTGTGTTGCTCCTGATTATGTTTTACTGCCGGAAGGCAAACAACAAGCCTTTGTGGAGCTCTATCTGCAACGCTTTAAGCGCTATTTTTCCACTAAAGATGGCTATGATACGTCACATATTATTAATCAAACCCAGTTTGATAGGCTGCAACAATACTTAGACGATGCTAAACAAAAAGGGGCCACATTGCATCCCGTAGAAGGCGATGCAAAAGCGGGAACGTATCAATTTTTGCCTTGCTTAGTGACGAATTTGAAGGTTGATATGTTGTTATCCCAACATGAGATATTTGGCCCCATATTGCCGATATTGAGTTATCACAGTTTGGATGAAGCGATAGCTTATATCAACGCTCGCCCACGTCCGTTAGCTTTATATTTAATGAGTGATGATCACGAGGTGATCAAACAGGTTAGTACACAAACGCATAGTGGTGGCCTAGCTGTGAACGATACTCTGTTACATGTGGCCGCCGATGATGCCCCCTTTGGCGGTATTGGCGATTCTGGGGTTGGGCACTATCACGGGATTGAAGGTTTTAAGACCTTTTCACACGCCAAAACCGTATTGTTTTCTAAGCGTTGGTTGCCACGTAGCCAGTGGATGCTGCGTTATCGTTTAGTGATGCTGGCAATATTACGCAGGCTATTTATTCGCTAATCAATGGACCACACATTTTTAATATCAGGCCATCCCCAGTTGGTCAGTGCAACGTCTTTGAGCACACCCTGAAAACGTAATGTTTGCTTATGGTGGAACAAAGGGACGAGGCAGTATTCGTTGATCAAACTCGATGCTAGCGGTTCCAACGCGATAAGGTAGTGTGTCAATGGTGTCGTTGATCGAATGTCGATTAACGCTTTGAGCAGCCATTGGCTCTCTGCGGGGCCAATGCAATGGTGCAACATTGGGTTGCCAAATAAGTGGCTAAATGCACTGAAATGCCGATTGTCATCTAAATTAATATTGGTGATAACTATGGTTTCGTACAATTTGCCTTGCTGGGCCAGAAAATTCAATTCTCGGTAGGAGTAAATGTTGACGGCAGCAGTCAGCCCCATCTCCTCTAAAATATGTTTCACACCGAAGGCGCAATGAATCAGTACCGTGTAGTCATAGACGGCAATCGAGATTTGATTTGGCAGGCTTGCTTTGGGCGCTGGTGGTCGCACCACAGGTTGCCATACTGGCAGTAGGTTACTGGCAACGACTGCGTCAAACTTAGTTGGTTGTTGTGCTAAATAGTGCTCTAGTTTTTCTCCAGATATCTCGGTAGCTAGGTAGCGTTTCTGATTTTCATTGAGAGGTGAATGAGCACCTTGATTGAACAAAATAAACATGCAGCCATCTTCCACTCTTGATGACTGATTAGAGGTGATGATCGCCAGTTCTTCAACGTTACTCAGCTCTACATCGTGGTGGCAAGAGATGTTTTGTTGCTGATTTTTTTGTTTGATATGCATGCCTTGAGGGTACAACTCGTCTTCATTTAAAATCCAAATTGTGACGTGATCCGTTAAAGCTCGGCAGCCATAGAATTGGTCAAATGCGCTTAAAATGAGTTTGTGAGGTGAGTGATCTTGAACTTGAAATGGGCCACAACCTGTCACCATTGGGGAGTATGCATTGTTCACTTGGCTGGCTGGTTGAATTGAATATTTGACGCCAGAGAGCAACCCTGCAAATCCTAAATCAGATTGATTAAGAGAAAATACTACTTTTTGTGGTTGTGGTGCGCTTACATCAACCAAATGCGCGAGCTCTTTTTTGTACTCTTCCAAACTAGAGAGTTTGGCAAATAAACTCACGATCGTATTAGCATCAATCGGTGAGCCATCGTGAAACGCTAATCCGGGGCGAAGATAAAATACCCACTGAAAATGTTGTGCATCATACTCCCAGTGATGGGCTAATTCTGGATGAAAGCGTCCTTGTTCATCACACTGGATGAGGCAGCAATAGATTTGCCTGAGCAGAAATCGCTCACTACTACGTTGTATTTGATGGGGCACTAGCCGTTCAAATGGTCGTTTATACGTCAGTTGAATGTGTAAGCGACCTTCGCGAATAGATGCGCCGGAAGTACTTTGCAACAAACGCCCAAACACTACCTCATCATTATCCAGTATGGTTAAGGCTTTTTCATATTTCCCAGCCAAAATTTGCTCTTTCGCGAGCGTTTGTTTGATTGTGTCTAAATCGAGGTTCAGGCGCAGTATCGAGCGTTGGTTACGTCCGACTTTGGGTTGCCAATTGAGCCAACCTTGTTGCTGCATTTTAGCCACCAGATTTCGTGCATGACGCGGTGAGGTGAATAAAAATTCTGCAACCTGTGTTAACGACACTTTAATCTCTTGACCCACACCAAGCACGGTCAGGCGTGTGTAATAACGTAATAAAGTAAGATCAGACACTCGCAAATCCTCTGGATGAAAGGGAAGAGATAGGCAGTTCAGTTCTTCGCACGGCCTTGCGCTTTGCCCTCCTTGATGGTCAAGTTGTTTGGTTATAGTAGCGAATTTATGAAGAACTAAATAAGAAATATTAATGATTATTTGTTCCTCATTTATTGATTTTTAGTTTTTAAATATCGTTTTAAGGTTAATTTCGATGATATGAGGAATTAAAAAATAAAAAATTCTCAGTTTTTGTATTCCTTGTTTTGATTCACAATCAACGCATCGATAGCTGAGGAGGTGAATGATGAACGACCCCATAACGACTGACACCAAACAGCCAACACCGCTGGCGATCTATTACCGCCAGCGTTTAGAAAAATCACGTAACCCTATAGAGGTAATGGCGATTTTAGCTCTGATTCATTTATGTCACTGGTGACCATGAATAAAGGCATCTTGCATACCCTAAACTCTTGAGTTAGCTATGCTCCTGTTACCCCCCAACTGCATAATTGCAGGATGCCTTTCCTTTTCGATGCACATCACTTTTTCTTCGTCCTACTTTTCATCTTTATCGTAAACGACTACCATGACATCGCTTTTTTAAAGCCAATTTATATTTTAAATTCTCAGGGCGGGGTGAAATTCCCCACCGGCGGTGTGTTTGTTTTTTTCAGTTGAGAAGGCAGATAAGCCCGCGAGCGCTCGATGTATCGAGGTCAGCAGATCTGGTGAAAAACCAGAGCCGACGGTTATAGTCCGGATGAGAGAGAATGAAGAGACGCCAGTTAGTTCGCTAGCTGGTGCAATTTGTTTTGGATTTGATCCCTCATAGCAGCCCTGATTCTGGTGATTTTTTAGGAGTACAACCATGAATCAGCTATCTCTACTTGCCAAATTTGGCGACCCTATTATTCGTGTTGAAAACGCACTGTCTGCGCTTAAAGAAGGGCGAGGCGTGTTGTTGCTTGATGATGAAGATCGTGAAAATGAAGGCGATATCATTTATGCGGTTGAGTCACTGACCACACAACAAATGGCACTGATGATCCGTGAATGCAGTGGCATCGTCTGCCTATGTTTGACCGATGAACAGGCTAATCAACTACAACTGCCCCCGATGGTAATGCATAACAATAGCGCAAACCAAACCGCTTTTACTGTCTCGATTGAAGCAAAAACAGGTGTAACTACGGGCGTTTCAGCGCAAGACCGAGTGACCACAATAAAAACCGCGGCCCGCTTTGATGCTAAAGCCGATGATCTTGCACGCCCCGGCCATGTCTTCCCACTTCGCGCTCGGGCGGGAGGTGTTTTGGCTCGTCGTGGGCATACGGAAGGGACGGTTGATCTTATGCAAATGGCGGGTTTAATGCCTGCGGGCGTATTGTGTGAACTCACCAATCCTGACGGTTCCATGGCCAAAACACCCGAGATCGTTGCGTTCGGGCAAAAGCACAATATGCCTGTATTGACGATTGAAGATATGGTGCTGTATCGAACAAGATTTGAACTCAAACAGGCTTAATGAATGCCGAAGGGAGGCTAGGTGCC
>NZ_NDIM01000246.1:0-14715 GCF_002241375.1 Vibrio sp. V19_P1S1T109
CGACTAGAATTATGACTATTTATGAATAGAATGGCTTTGTACAGAATCTCGAGCCGAGGTTTGAACATTTCTATAGAGTAAAGTGGTGTAAATGAGCTATCACGTATTAGTAGTTGAAGATGATGCAGTCACTCGCAGCAAGCTAGCTGGATACTTTCAAAGCGAAGGTTATATGGTAACGCAAGCGGAAAGCGGTACTCAGATGAGAGATGCTTTGAAAAACAGCGCGATAGATCTGATTATGCTAGACATTAATTTACCCGGTGAAGATGGTTTAATGTTAACGCGTGAGCTACGCAGCCAATCTGATATTGGCATCATATTAGTGACAGGGCGCACGGATAGCATTGATAAGATTGTTGGTCTTGAAATGGGGGCCGATGATTACGTAACGAAACCTTTTGAATTGCGCGAGTTGCTGGTGAGAGTGAAAAACTTGCTGTGGCGGATCTCGACCGCAAAAAACAAACTGAACGAAGAGAACGGTGTATCTCACAATGCGAATTTAGTGCGCTTTAGCGAGTGGACCTTTGATATCCAGCGCCGAGCGCTGAGCCGTAATGGTGAGCCCGTAAAACTGACCAAAGCGGAATATGAGCTATTAGTTGCCTTGTCGTCATATCCGAATCAAGTCCTTAGCCGTGAACGTATTTTAAATATGATCAGCCATCGTGTGGATGCACCTAACGATCGAACGATTGATGTACTGATTCGACGCATGAGGGCGAAGATGGAGTTTGATCCCAAGAATCCGCAAATCTTTGTGACTGTGCACGGTGAAGGTTATATGTTCGCTGGTGATTAGCTGAGTGGTCGCGTGTGTAAAATTGGCGTTGGGCCGTGCCTTTTTATTCCCATGATTTTTTGTAGCCGCGATTATCAAGAAAAACGGAGCACATAAGTGGCTCCGTTTTGGGTTGAATACAATTGCTAATTGCTATTGATGTCTAACTCTGTATCGCCATGCCCGGAGGCCCAATCACGTAAGTCTTGCCACAGCAGCCCTAACGTTTCATACCAGTAACGCTCGGTTTGTTCTAAATAACGTGCTCGAGGAGCGTATTTTTCCCAAGGTTGCTCAATATTCGTTTGCGCTAAGAAATTGGTTGGCGCAGGTATTGGGTCAATACCTGCAGAATTAAACTCTTTTAACGCTCTTTCCATATGACTGGCTGACGTTACCAAAACCAGCCTACGCTGTTGAACAAAGGCGGCGGCTTGTCGTGCTTCTTCCCAAGTATCTTTAGCTGTTTCTAGCAAAATAATATCGGATTTATTCACTCCAAGCGCGAGTGCCACCACGGCTAGCATGCGCGCATGGCTAAATTCCGACCCGCCAGAGTAGCCTGATAAAATCAACTTTGATCCGGGGTACATACGCATGACACGTATGCCTTCGTTTAAGCGTACCAACGCAGTGCGGCTGAGTTCCGAGGTCGGCGGGATTTGGTCATCCACTACGTGGCCGCTACCTAAAACCATCACATAATCGATGGTGCCATCAACGGGGAGAAAAACTGAGTATTGTCTTTCCAAAGGCATTAACATGCGCGTTGCAAAGGGTTGGAAAGAGATAAGAAATATCCCCACTAAAGAGAAGAGGACAAACATACAGCCAGTCTTACGTCTGACGGTGAACATTATGAGCATTAATCCGACAAAACCGAGGATTAGCATTGCCGGAAGAGGCATTAATAATGAGGAAATAACTTTTTTCAGCTCAAACATATACAAAATAGTCCGAAAAAACACCACTTGATAATAAAAAGGAACAAAGCCCCTTTATTCCTGCCATTCCTATGACAGAATAGCAGCACGATTCGCTATCATAACTCAAGCCACTGTGACTGAAGACCGGAATTTCGACGATATTGCCCACAAATTTGCAAAAAACATATACGGCTCTGACAAAGGTGAAATTCGTCAAGTCATTGTTTGGCAAGATCTTGAGCAACTGCTCGCTTTGTTGAGCAACCACCCAAAACCTTTGCAAGTGCTTGATGCTGGCGGCGGTTTGGCACAAATGTCACAAAAAATAGCCAAGCTTGGACACCAAATCACGCTGTGTGATTTATCCTCGGAAATGCTCCAGCTAGCCGAACAAGAGATCCGCAAAAATGGTCTGCTTGAGCAGTATCGGTTGGTACATTCCCCCGTGCAATCCATCCAATCGCACCTTAGTGCGCCAGTGGATGTGTTGTTGTTTCACGCGGTGATGGAATGGTTAGCCGAGCCAAAACCCGCATTGCAGAATTTGTTAGAGCAAGTTAGGCCAGGTGGTATGGCATCAATCATGTTCTATAACCATCATGGCTTGGTGTACAAAAACGTTGTCTGTGGCAACATTCCCCATGTATTGGAGGGCATGCCGCATCGCAAGCGGTTTAAGCTCCAGCCTCAGCAAGGGCTAAAACCTGAAGAAGTGTATCAATGGATCGAAGAATCAGGATTTGAGATTTGTGGAAAATCGGGCATCCGATCATTCAGTGACTATATTGGGAATGTGAAAAATATGGGTGACTACCAATATGAAGATGTACTGGCACTCGAACAACAATTATGTAGACAAGAGCCGTACCTCTCGCTAGGTCGATACATTCATGTATGGGCGAAAAAGAAAATAGAGCAGGAATAACAATGAGTGAGATGACTCAGAACGCTGCACAGCAACCTATTGATGAATTGGTTGGTTGGGTAAAGCAGCATGATTTCTCATTGAACCTGACGACAGAACGACTGGCGTTCCTTATTGCCATCGCAGTATTGAGTAACGAAAGGTTTGATGAAGAATTAGGTGAAGGTGAGTTACACGATGCGTTTGCCATCGTAACTCGCTTATTTGAAGAAACCGGTGAAGCCTCCGCGTTTCGTGCTAATAATGCGATCAATGAGTTGGTAAAACAGCGCTTAATGAGCCGCTTCACCAGCGAGATGACTGATGGCGTTAGCATTTACCGTTTGTCACCGTTGGCTATTGGCATTACGGACTACTACGTCCGCCATAGAGAGTTTTCCAAGCTGAAGCTCTCAATTCAGCTTTCTATGGTCGCCGATGAAATGGCCAAGGCGATTGAAGCCGCGAATAAAGGTGGTACCCCAGGGCATTGGAAAAAGAACGTCTACGGCGTATTAAAATACTCGGTAGGGGAAATTTTTGATCGTATAGATTTAAACCAACGTGTGATGGACGAGCAGCAGCAATCGGTCAAACTGCAAATCGCAGAGTTGCTGAATAAAGATTGGCGTGAAGCGATCAACAACTGTGAATCGTTATTGTCTGAAACCTCTTCAACGCTGCGTGAACTGCAAGACACTTTACAAGCGGCGGGGGATGAGCTGCAAACGCAAATTTTGGATATTCAAGAATTGGTTTATGGCGAAGCCGAACTCGAATTTATTGAAGAAATCCTGTTTGGATTACAGATGAAACTTGATCGCATCACCAGTTGGGGACAACAGGCGATCGATCTCTGGATTGGCTACGACCGCCATGTCCATAAATTCATTCGTACCGCCATTGATATGGACCAAAACCGAGCGTTTAGCCAGCGTTTACGTCAATCACTCAGCGACTATTTTGACGCGCCTTGGTATCTCACTTATGCCGATGCTGAGCGTTTAACCGACCTGCGTGATGAAGCTCTCGTGTTAAGAGATGATGAGGTGATGGGGCAAGTGCCTCCAGAAGTGGAGTACGAAGAGTTCCAGCAAGTTAATGATGAGCTCTCCTTGCGTATCGGCAGCATGCTCAAAGGTCATAAAGATCAAGGGATGCCAATTGATTTAGGACGAGTACTGAGAGACTACCTAGCCACTCATCCTCATACACATCATTTTGATTTAGCGCGAATCATTGTTGATCAAGCGGTGAGACTTGGTTACTCAGAGCAAGATTACCAAGCCATCCAACCTGACTGGCAAGCGATCAACGATTTTGGTGCAAAGGTACAAGCAAATGTCATCGACAGATATTAATGAATACATGCCAGAAAATCTGGCTAAAGCGATTTCAAATCCTTTATTTCCTGCGCTAGATAGCCAGCTTCGAGCTGGGCGTCATGTTTCTAGTGATGATTTGGATAATCACACCTTTTTATTGGATTTTGAGCCCGATTTAGCGCTGTTTTACCAACGCTATAACACCGAATTAGTCAAAGCGCCGGAAGGCTTTTTTTACCTGCGTCCTCGCTCTACTGCTTTAATCAATCGTAGCGTGCTGTCTGAGTTGGATATGCTGGTCGGCAAAGTGCTCTGTTTTCTTTATTTGAGTCCTGAACGCCTTGCGCACGAAGGCATCTTTACTAATCAAGAATTGTACGAAGAGCTACTGTCTCTGGCCGATGAAAAAAAACTGATGAAGCTCGTTACCAACCGAGCCAGCGGTTCAGACTTAGATAAAGAAAAGCTGTTTGAAAAAGTGCGTACCTCACTGCGTCGTTTACGTCGTTTGGGGATGATCATCCATTTAGGTGATACCAATAAATTCCGCATTAGCGAAGCCGTATTTCGTTTTGGTGCCGATGTGCGTATTGGTGACGACATGCGTGAAGCACAACTGCGTTTGATCCGCGATGGTGAAGCGGTTGTCCACGCCCAAGAGCCGAATCAAGGCAGCTTGCTGGATAACGAAGACGAGATTGAAGAACAAAATGTTAACGAGCAAACAGAATGGGAAGGTGAAGCATGATTGAGAGAGGTAAATATCAATCGCTAACCATGATCAATTGGAACGGCTTTTTTGCTCGTACTTTTGATATTGATGGATTAGTTACCACCTTGTCAGGCGGTAACGGTGCGGGCAAATCGACCACCATGGCGGCATTTATCACCACCTTGATCCCAGATCAAAGTTTGCTCCATTTTAGAAACACCACCGAAGCGGGCAGCTCACAAGCGTCTCGCGATAAAGGCTTATACGGTAAACTGCAAGCGGGCGCATGTTACGCCGCGTTGGATGTAGTGAATTCACGCAAACAGCGTTTACTGTTTGGCGTTAAGCTACAACAGGTGGCGGGGCGCGATAAAAAAGTTGATATCAAACCGTTTGTGATTCAAGGCTTGCCAAGCCATGTCAAACCAACCGATGTGCTGATTGAAAACGTCTCAGACAACCGCGCGCGCGTGCGTCAACTCAATGAAGTGAAAGAGATTGTCACGAAAATTGAAGGGGCGCATTTTAAAGCGTTTAGCTCCATTGTAGATTATCACGCGCAGATGTTTGAATTTGGCGTGGTGCCGAAAAAACTGCGTAACAGTAGTGACCGTTCAAAATTCTATCGCTTGATTGAGGCTTCTTTATACGGCGGTATTTCCAGTGCCATTACTCGCTCGTTGCGTGATTATCTGTTGCCACAAAATGGTGGAGTGAAGAAAGCATTCCAAGATATGGAATCGGCGTTACGTGAAAACCGCATGACGTTAGAAGCGATCAAAACCACGCAAGCGGATCGCGATCTTTTCAAGCACCTGATTACCGAATCGACAAATTACGTGGCCGCTGATTACATGCGCCACGCCAACGATCGCCACAATAAGCTAGAGCAAACGCTCGCGTTGCGTAATGAGTTGTTCGGCTCTCGCCATACATTGATTGAGCAAAATCGATTACTCAATCAAGTTCAAGAAGAGCTTGAACTGCTGTTAGAGCAAGAATCTACCTTAGAGCAAGATCACCAAGCCGCTTCTGATCACTTGCAACTGGTGCAAAACGCACTGCGTCAGCAAGAGAAAATTGAGCGCTATCAAGAGGATTTACAAGAGCTCACTATTCGCCTTGAAGAGCAGATGATGGTGGTGGAAGAGGCGCAAGAGCGCGTCATGATGGCTGAAGAGCAAGCGATTATCTCTGAAGATGAGGTCGATAGCTTAAAGAGTCAACTGGCCGATTACCAACAAGCATTAGATGTTCAACAAACGCGAGCCTTGCAATATCAACAAGCCGTACAGGCGCTCGATAAAGCCAAACAGTTGCTAAATGATGATCAGTTATCACCAGAGCGTGCCCAAGCGCAGGTTTCTGATCTCAAGCATCAGCAAGACGCTAACACTACCACCTTATTAGCGTTAAAGCATAAATTGGACATGTCTTCGGCCGCAGTCGAACAGTTTGAGCAGGCACTGCAACTGGTGCGTAGTGTAGTGGGTGAGGTGCCTCGTCACGATGCCGCTCAGCATGCAAAAGCCATCATGCAGCAAGCGCGTAACGCCCAGCAAATTAGCCAAAATGAAGCACAGTGGTATGCGCAGCAGCGAGATCTGGAACGTCGCTTAAATCAGCAGCAAGTGGCGCGTCAGTCCGTGGCTGAATACCAAAAGCAACACCATATTGACTTGCACGATGAGCTAGCACTAGAGCAAGAGCGCGAGCGCCACGCCGCTCTGATTGAATCGCTGGAATATGAACAAGAAGCGCTGCGTGAACAGCGCAGTGAGCAGCGCCGTACCGAGCAAGATAAACAGGCTGAAATTCAACGACTGGAATCGATCGCTCCTACTTGGATTGCTGCCAACGATGCATTGCATACCTTACGCGAACAAAGTGGTGCAACATTAGAAAATAGCCAAGCTGTGATGGCGCAGATGCAACAAGTGCTTGAGCAAGAAAAAGCACAATCAATCGCTAAAGATAAACTGGCAGAACGTCGCGCGCAGCTTGAAAATGAAATCGAGCGCTTGGCGTCTCCTGGTGGTTCAAATGATCCTCGCTTGAAAGGATTAGCGGATAGCTTAGGCGGCGTTTTACTGTCTGAAATTTACGATGACATCACGATTGACGATGCACCTTATTTCAGTGCCATGTACGGCCCAGCTCGCCATGCGATTGTAGTTTCGGATTTATCTGGCATCAAAGAGAAGCTGGTCGAGCTTGATGACTGCCCAGAAGATCTGTACATCATTGAAGGGGATGTCGATGCCTTTGATGACAGCTCGTTCAATGCTGACGAATTGGAAGGAGCAGTATGTGTACAGCTCAATAACCGCCAAATGCGTTATTCTCGTTTACCTGAGATCCCACTCTTTGGCCGAGCTGCGCGCGAACAACGTTTAGAGTTACTGCGTAACGAGCGCGAAGAAGTGGTGGAAGAGCACGCAAAAGCGGCATTTGATTCACAAAAACTGCAACGTCTATACCACAGCTTTAACCAATTTGTTGCTTCATACATCCAAGTTGCTTTTGAAGCCGATCCAGAACAAGCGTTGCAAGCTGCACGTGAGCAACGCAATCAACTGGTCCGTGTATTGGCTGAATTGGACGCAAAAGAACAGCAGCAGCGCAACCAGTTACAGCTGAGCAAACACGCGTTAACGATGCTCGATAAGCTGGCTCCTAACATGCTGCTCATTGAAGATGAGGCATTGCAAGCACGTTTCGATGAATCTGAGCTGAACATTAATCAACTGGCGGAAGCGAAAGCGTTTTTAAGCTCGCACGGTAAAGCCATCGCGGAGTTAGAGCAGCTTGCTTCAGCGCTTGAGGTTGACCCGCAGCAATTTGATGCACTCACTGCACAATATCAGCAAGCGGATCAAGCTCTTCAGACATTGAAAGTGCAGATCTTTGCACTTTCAGATGTGATTGAACGCCGCCACTATTTTAGCTATTCCGATTCGGTTGCTCTGCTCAGTAAAAGCAGCGAGCTAAGTGAGCAGCTCAAAAACAAATTGGTTGAGGCAGAAAGCGCCCGTACCTGTACTCGTGATGAGCTCAAACAGGCTCAAAGCCAAATGAACCAATATAACCAAGTGTTAGCGGCCTTAAAAAGCTCGCATCAAGCTAAGTTGGAAACGGTTCAAGAGTTCAAGCAGGAGCTACAAGAGTTTGGTGTGCATGCCGATGAAGGTGCACAAGAGCGTGCTGAACGTCGTCGTGATGAATTGCAACAGCGTCTGCATGCCTCACGTACCCGTAAGAGCGAGTATGAACGTACACTAACCGCAACTGATCTTGAAATGAAAGCATTAGTTAAACGGTTGAAAAAGGTGCAGAAAGATTATCAAGATCTGCGCACATTTGTGGTGAATGCAAAAGCAGGGTGGTGCTCTGTATTACGTTTGGCGCGTGATCACGATGTTGAGCGCCGCTTGCATAAACGTGAGCTAGCATATCTATCGGCCGATGAACTGCGTTCCATGTCGGATAAATCGTTGGGCGCGCTGCGTTTAGCCGTCGCAAGCAATGACGACCTACGCGATGCACTGCGTTTGTCGGAAGATAACGCACATCCAGAACGCAAAGTCTTGTTCTACATCGCCGTGTATCAACATCTGCGTGAGCGTATTCGCCAAGACATCATTCGCACTGATGATCCTGTTGAAGCTATTGAAGAGATGGAAGTGGAGCTTGCGCGTCTAACTGAAGAGTTGACTCAACGTGAAAACCGTTTAGCGATCAGCTCTGAATCGGTGGCCAGCATCATCAAAAAAACCATTCAACGTGAGCAAAATCGTATTCGGATGCTCAACCAAGGTTTGTCTAACATTAACTTTGGTCAGGTGAAAGGCGTTCGCCTTAACGTGAAAGTACGCGAGAGCCATGAAATCCTACTCGCGGGATTATCTGAAAAACAGAGTCAGCATAAAGATCTGTTTGAGAGTACTCGTTATACCTTCTCCGAAGCGATGGCGAAATTGTTCCAGCGTGTTAACCCGCATATCGATATGGGGCAACGTTCACCGCAAGTATTGGGTGAAGAGCTATTGGATTACCGCAACTACTTAGAGCTGAGTGTTGAAGTAAATCGCGGATCCGATGGCTGGTTGCAAGCAGAATCGGGCGCGTTATCGACTGGTGAAGCGATTGGTACTGGGCAGTCTATTTTATTGATGGTAATTCAAAGTTGGGAAGAGGAATCTCGTCGTCTACGCAGTAAAGACATCGTCCCATGTCGTTTACTGTTTTTAGATGAAGCGGCGCGTTTGGATGCCAAATCCATTTCAACCTTGTTTGAACTGTGCGAGCGTCTGGATATGCAACTTTTAATTGCTGCGCCAGAGAACATTAGCCCTGAGAAAGGCACGACCTATAAATTAGTGCGCAAAGTGTTTAAAGATCACGAACACGTTCATGTGGTCGGTCTGCGAGGTTTTGGTCAAACTGAAAAACCAAAATCAGAAGCACAGCAGATGGCCGAAATGCTGTAAGCATCGCCTCCATCGCTAATAAAAAAGCCCAATACTCCTGATAGAGATTGGGCTTTTTAGTGATTAAGTTTGGTGAGAGTTACTCGCTTACCTCACCTGAACCGAATTGCTTTGCGGCATAAGCCACGCGTTCTTCGGGGCTGGGATAGATAAGTTGCGTACCTAAACTTTCGATATGCTGCAAACGTGGCAGCAGCCCTGCGCCATTGGCTATCTGGATAGCAAGCCCTGGGCGAGCGTTAAGCTCAAGTACCATCGGGCCTTCTTCTTTATCCAACACCATGTCGGTTCCCATATAACCAAGGCCAGTCATTTCCCAAGCGCTAGAGGCTAAGGTGAGTAGCTTTTTCCAATGTGGTACTTGCAGCGTTGAGAGCTCTTTTCCAGTATCTGGGTGCTCAGTGATGGGTAAATTAAACTGCACGGCTCGTACTGCTTTTCCTGTCGCAATATCAAGACCTACGCCAACAGCGCCTTGGTGTAAGTTGGCTTTACCATCAGAAGCCGAAGTCGAAAGGCGCATCATCGCCATGACGGGGTAACCTTTGAAGACAATAATGCGTACATCAGGCACACCTTCATAGCTAAAGCCTTCGAAACAATCGTCAAACTTAATTAGGTTTTCAACCACAGCAACATCATTTTTACCGCCTAGTGAAAATAGTCCGGCCAAGGCATTACTGATGTGGCGCTCAACATCTTGCTGGTTGATGGTCGCACCAGAAGGTTTAGTGTACACACCATCCTTGTGCGACATAATCACTAAAATTCCTTTACCACCGCTTCCGCGTGCAGGTTTTATCACAAAGCCCGGCCACTCTTTAACCATGGCATGGATCGACTTCACATCCGCTTGATTACTGATCACACCAATCAGTTTTGGCACAGTACAACCCGCACGCTGCGCAATCAATTTAGTTTGTAACTTATCATCAACCAATGGGTATTTTGAGCGATCGTTATAGCGCCCAATGTAGCTATGGTTGCGCTTGTTCATGCCCATAATGCCTTTACGGCGTAGCTTAAATGGAGAAGTGTATTCGGATAATGAAAACATCTTTACTCCTCGGCTAACGGTTTAAAACGGCGAAGTTCAGTTAAACGGTATCCAGTATAGGTTCCCAATAGCAGAATGGCAGCTAATACGATCAGCTGTAAGCCAATAAAATTAAAGGTTAGGTGTTGGACATAAGAGTTAGTCATTGCTAAGTAGATTAAGATGGAAGTAAAGAGCGAGCCGCCACCTTGTAAAATCACCTCTTTTGCTCCTTCTTCTTCCCACAGAATCGACATACGTTCGATGGTCCAAGAGAGAATGATCATCGGGAAGAAGGTAATGGATAACCCTTCGGTCAGCCCGATCTTAAAGGCAACGACGGTAAAGACAGATATGATGAGTATTACCGCAATGATGACCGCCGATATCCGTGCTACCAGTAGCAGGTTCAATTTCGATAAATAGCTACGAATGATCAAACCTGTTCCGACGATAAGCAGAAAGCCCACGATACCTGTCAGTAATTGAGTTTGAACAAACGCCACGGCGATCAGTACCGGCATGAAAGTACCAGAGGTCTTTAGCCCAATAATCACCCGCAAGAACACCACAATTAATGCGCCGATAGGAATCAACATGATGGTCTTGAACATCGCTTGCTCTTCAAGCGGCAAACTGTGAATAGAGAAGTTTAAGAGTTTGTCGGCCTCAATTTTATTATTGGTTGCCGTTTGAGGTGAAACATCTTGAGACAGCATAGTGAAGTGAACTTGGCTGTTTTGCCCACCCGTGACATCCAGCAGTGAAACGTTGGATTCATCCCAAACCAGTAGGTTAGGGTGGTTGGGCTGCGTACCCGTTTCAGGGTTAAAAAGTACCCACTGATCGCCATTCCATATTTCGTTCATGTGTTGAATCGTTTGACGGCGGCGACCATCTTCGAGCTGAATAACACCAACGACTTTATTGGGAATTTGAGAGTATGACAGCAGTTTTTGTGTGGCGTCCACTTTGCTCATTTTATTAAGCAGCAAAGAGGCGTTTTGGCTATCGGCGTCATTGAGATTTTTAATCAGTTCGCGGGTAAAAGTAATGTTATCCGCCGAGCGTTGATTCGCTCGTTCAATTAATGCGATAGCCGCTGCTTCTTCTGGGCCATCAAAGGTTGGCTTAACCACATCACCCATCGGGGGGATAGGGTCCGCTTTCGCTTGAGGATCGACTAAAAATTGGCTTTTGTAGTAAATCGTTTGTGGGCCAGTTGCTTTGCGGATTGACCACTCAACACGTTTGCCCGTGTCAGTAGTCACGTAAGCTACGCCATAACCTGGTGATGATGACGATTCATTGATCAAAGTATATCCATCTTGAGTATGAGGCGCAGCTAAAGAGACTTTGGCTTCTTTGCCTAACGCATTGAATTCAACACGTGCTTCAATATCCCAAATTTGGCGAGTTTCCCCGGGTGTCCATGGCACCCCATAAGTTTGGTGGCGAACTACACTCAATGTAATGCCAGCCGCTATCAGTAACAAGACTGATAGATAAAATGGAACTCGTGACGTCATAAATATCCTTGCTGTTATTTGGTTTCGGTGTGGATGTATTTGCGACTGACATCGACTAGGGCGATATCACGAATAAATTCGCGTCCTAAGAGGATAGGATGGCTCATTTGAGAGCGATCAGCCAAGGTGAACTGTGCTTTTTCGTGAATACTGCCTAATTTTACCCACAGCTCAACAACGGCTCTGCGTTCCATTTCTTCATTGGTCGATTGGCGAATTTTAACGTAGCGAATAATAGGGGATTCTATCCAGTTCGTTTCATCTGTTGCTTTCTCACCATCGGAAAGGTGGAAACGCACCCAGTTCTTTCCGTTACGCTCAAATTCTTCAATATCAATGGCATTAAGTGAAGAAGTCGCGGCTCCTGTGTCAACACGCGCGTCAAATGTTTGTTTGATCGAATCAATCGTTACCTTTTCAACTTCACCTAAAATAACGTCATAACGAGATCTTGGCATCGATGGAGTCGCAGCCGGAACGATAAGGTCATCGCCGGTTGTTGCTTCTGTATGTGACTTTTGGGCGTTAGCGGCAATCACCTTGAGTTTAGAGAGTTTTTGATCGAGCTTTAACATCTGATTTTCAAGGTTTTCAATGTAATCATTCTGGTTACTCAACTGAAGTTCCAGATTGGTCATTGTATTGTTGAGGTTCGATTCCGAAGTCTGAATCGCTGCTAGGGTAGCTTGGTGGTATTGTTCACCATTTGTTAGGGTGCAGCCTGACAGTAAAGCAATTGCAACAACGGATGCTATTGACTTAAACATTTGCGACCTTATGTATTTGTGATGGATAACTACTGATAAACCGAAGTTTAGCTGATAAAAAAGGATGCGTGTAGCATCCTCCGATAAGGGTAATATTATACGCAGAATCAAGCGTTAAAACTGTGTCAATTATAGTTTTTTTGCCACCAAAATAGCGCGTCTTGGTGCCGGATAACCTTCTAAGGTTTTGCTTGGGTCGTTTGGGTCAAGATAGTCAGGTAACGAATTGTGCGTCATCCATTGTGTGGTACGTTGTTCACCAACAGAGGTGACACTCTCATCAACGATACGCACGTCACCAAAACCACATTTTTCAAGCCACACTTTGAGCGCTTTTGCGGAAGGGAAAAAGTAGACGTTACGCATTTGTGCGTAGCGGTCGACAGGGACCAACACCGCATTTTCGTCGCCTTCAATAACCAGCGTCTCAAGAATCAATTCGCCCCCTGTGACCAACTGATTTTTCAATTGGATCAGATGATCTAGCGGTGAGCGGCGATGGTATAGGACACCCATGCTAAATACGGTGTCAAAGGCGTTCAATTCAGGTAATTGTTCAATGCCTAGTGGCAGAAGATGAGCACGTTGGTCATCACCCAATAGTTTACGCACCGCTTCAAACTGCACTAAAAACAGGTGCGAAGGGTCGATACCCACACACAGGCGAGCACCTTCGCCAAGCATACGCCACATGTGATAACCATTACCACAGCCAACATCCAGCACGGAACGGTCTTTCAGCGGTGAAATGTGGGGCAATACGCGGTCCCATTTCCAATCGGATCGCCATTCAGTGTCGATATGGATACCGTGTAAGTGATAGGGCCCTTTGCGCCAAGGATGAAAAGTTTTAAGCAAACTTTCTAGTTTCTTCTGTTCGCCTAACGCCAGCGGTGTGCTATTTGAGAGAGTGACTGACTGTTTGAGCTCAATCAGATCAGGTGTACCCGAGGGGATTTTATTTAACGCACGAACCCAGCGGTCAAAGTCGCCATGCTCTGCATTTTGCCAGTCCGTCAACTGTTGTGGCAAAACGTTTAGCCAAGGTTGGAGACGGGTATCTTGAGCGATCAGTTGATAAAAATTGGCAAAGTTAAACATGCAAAGCGTATTCCTAGATTAGGTAAAAAGACCCTAGACAAATGGCAAATCAGGTTTTGGCCCTTCTAGGGAAAAAAGCCAAAACGGCATTCTATTATTTAATGGCGAACATTGAACCAAAGTTGAAACACTGGAACCACATTTCATAGCTTGAAAAGCCAATTTGTTTAAAGCGAGCTTTATGTGTTGTGATGGAATCTGGGCACATCACATTTTCAATCGCACTGCGTTTTTGACTGATCTCTAATTCGCTGTAGCCATTGGCTCGCTTGAAATCATGGTGGAGATCAATTAGCAGCTCATGCGCCGTTTCATCTTCAAAAATGTACTTTTCAGATAAAATTAGTATGCCACCGGGGCGAAGACCCACGTAGATTTTTTCAAGCAGTGCGAGCCTATCTTCTGGCGATAGAAATTGCAGCGTAAAATTGAGCACCACCACAGAGGCATCACGAATTTCAATCTCACGAATGTCGGCCTCAATCACCTCGACAGGCGTATCCGAACGATAGGCGTTAATGTGCAGCTTGCATCGTTC
The DNA here is from genome assembly GCF_002241375.1 of Vibrio sp. V19_P1S1T109. Classification (NCBI taxonomy): domain Bacteria; kingdom Pseudomonadati; phylum Pseudomonadota; class Gammaproteobacteria; order Vibrionales; family Vibrionaceae; genus Vibrio; species Vibrio sp. V19_P1S1T109. The sequence continues at coordinate 14,113 of NZ_NDIM01000246.1, forward strand.
AACCATGGCGGACGAGTTATCAACCGCCACAATTTTACAACCTTCTTGGCGAATATGACGACGCATCGAAAGCGTAGCCGCGCCTAAAGAGCAACCCAAATCGTAAATGGTAGAGTGTGGTTTAACAAAGCGCTCAGCTAACATGCCAATGGCCGAAATAATATTGCTGTATCCCGGCACTGAGCGTTGGATCATATCAGGGAAGACTTCAGCAACACGTTCATCAAAGGTGAAATCACCAATCTTATCGATTGGGGCAGAAAAGATGATGTCTTTATGATTGCTCATGGTGTACCTCATAGCGGCGCGCAACAAGCAGTGCTGACGGCTGCACTACCTTAAAAAAGGCGCACATTCTAAGAGAAAAGTGTGCGCGTGTCATTAACCTCGCACGACTCTCGATGAGATTATATTAAAATTAAAACTGGTCCGGTCTTTAATGGGTTTTTAAGCTGATAACAACTCTATCATACGCTGACAGTGTCAAGACGTTTTTGATGAATAAAGATGAATCTAATAGCACGCGAAAGATTCACATCTTTGCATTTGAATTACTGAGCTAGTGAAAGAATAATTATTTGCATAAAGACATACATTTCTTAT
>NZ_NDIM01000252.1:0-37023 GCF_002241375.1 Vibrio sp. V19_P1S1T109
GGGATCAGCTTTGCTATACCGACGCCAGATTTTGGCACTAAAACGCTCTAATTTTTCTAAGTTAGCTTCTAGTTTCACTGTTTTTCAAATCAAAATGGTTATCAAGGCTAACTATTTTATGGATCTTTAGATCGTTAAGCAACAAAAAAACCGCTGAAAAAGTCAGCGGCTTTAAGGAAAAGGATATAATAAGGTATTTATTGCTGAGACTCTGGCTGTTCTGCTTTCGCCTTAGCTAAATAGTCGGCTCTTACTTGCTGGAAAATTTTCCCCAATTCAAGATAAGCGTATCGATGCTCAACATATTCGTAGACGTTAAATGACAACGCAAGCTTGTACAAGGCGATCGCGTGCGCGTAATTTCCCTCTTGTTGGTAACGCTTAGCGAGATAAAAATAGACTTCAGTTAAACGCTGTGCTTGTATCGCATTACCGCTGCCTTCTTCTAAGATCATCTTAAAAGCTTGCTCTTCCGATATCTCTTTAAGCGTTAACGCAACCAAGAGCCATCCCCATTGATCATCTCGAACTTGATAGCGATTGAAGAGATCCACACGTGCCTGCAAAGGCTCGCTTTCACTTTGAATAATATATAGCCACAATGCACGGAAGGGATCGCTAGGATCATGTTGATAATGTGCGCGAATCTCTTCTAACGCAAGTTCTGTACGGTCGCCGTAATAAAGTGCGATGGCTCTGTTACGCTCAGCGTAAAAATTGTCAGGTTCAAGTTCTAATGTCGAATCAAATGCCTCATAAGCGGCATCAAACTCTGCAACTTGCGTGTAATACACGCCTAATAAATTAAAGATATCAGGCTGCGCCGGGTTAAGCGCGAGCGACTGCTCAAAATCTAAACGTGCTAAAGTGCGTAGCCCAACACTGTCATAGTTGTTACCACGCTCATAAAACATTTTGGCCCGCACATCATCAGGCAGATCAGTACGTTGTAGCAGTTGCGTCAAACGCGCTATCTGAACTTGTTGCTGTAATGAAGACTGCAATGGCACTGCCATCGGAGGGTATACCCATTGACTTTGATTGTCATTTTGAGTTGACGCGCAGCCCGACATTATCAGTATCAAAGTACTCAATGCGGCCGTTGGAAACCATTTCACAAATAAAACTCCTGTGTACCCCAAAGCCCAAGATAAGTGGGTGTATCGCATTAATCTAGGCATGAAAAAGGGAGCGAATAACGCTCCCTTTATATCATGCTTTATGTTGAAAAGGCGACTAAAGCGCCGTGCCTCTCAAGCTTAAAGTGGCCTTATTCAGCCGTTGGTGCTGCAACAACTTCTTCAGCTGGTTTCTCTACCGCTTCTTTCATGCTTAGACGAACACGGCCTTGGCGGTCGATTTCAAGTACTTTAACTTGAACTTCTTGGCCTTCTTTCAAGTAATCAGACACTTTCTCGATGCGTTGATCCGCGATTTGAGAAATGTGTACCAGACCATCTTTACCAGGAAGAATGTTAACGAACGCGCCAAAATCAGCCAGACGAGCGACCTTACCAGTATAGATAGCGCCGACTTCAACTTCAGCCGTGATCTCTTCAATGCGACGAATCGCTTCTTTAGCTTGAGCGCTATCGGTTGCTGCAATCTTGATTGTGCCGTCATCTTCGATTTCGATGGTTGTGCCCGTCTCTTCAGTTAGAGCCCGGATCACAGCACCACCTTTACCGATCACGTCTTTGATTTTCTCAGAGCTGATCTTCATGGTGTAAATGCGTGGTGCAAATTCAGAAATCTCAGCACGAGCACCAGAGATCGCTTGATCCATCACAGAAAGGATATGCTTACGTGCACCTTGTGCTTGGTTTAGCGCAATTTGCATGATCTCTTTGGTGATACCTTCGATCTTAATGTCCATTTGCAGTGCAGTGATACCTTGGTTAGTACCCGCTACTTTAAAGTCCATGTCACCTAGGTGATCTTCATCACCAAGAATGTCAGAAAGAACAACGAAATCATCGCCTTCTTTAACAAGACCCATTGCAATACCTGCAACTGAAGACTTGATTGGTACACCTGCATCCATCAGAGCAAGAGAAGTACCACATACCGAAGCCATTGAAGATGAACCGTTAGATTCTGTGATTTCTGATACGACACGAACTGTGTATGGGAACTCTTCCACTGAAGGCATAACAGCAGCGATACCACGCTTAGCCAGTTTACCGTGGCCGATTTCACGACGCTTAGGAGAGCCTACAAAACCAGTTTCGCCCACACAGTATGGAGGGAAGTTGTAGTGTAGTAGGAAGTTATCTTTACGCTCACCTGTTAGCTCATCGATGATTTGAGCATCACGCTGAGTACCAAGAGTAGCGGTTACGATTGCCTGAGTTTCACCACGAGTAAATAGTGCAGAACCGTGAGTACGAGGAAGAATACCAGTGCGTACGTCTAGCGCACGAACCATGTCTTTTTCACGACCGTCAATACGTGGGTTGCCAGCAATAATGCTACGACGTACAACCGTCTTCTCTAAATCGTGGAAGATAGTGTGGATTTCTTTCGCATTTGCTTCAGGATCTTCAGCAAGAATTACTTTGTTTACTTCAGCAGAAATTTCATGAATACGGTCGTAACGAGCCATTTTTTCAGTGATTTTGTAAGCTTCAACAAGCTTAGCTTCTGCTAGTTCAGCGATCTTACTGTTAAGTACTGTGTTCTCTTGAGGAGCAACCCAATCCCAAGCTGGAGTGGCAACTTCAGCAGCAAATTCATTGATCGCTTTAATCACAGCTTGTTGTTGGTCGTGGCCGTAAACAACCGCTGCTAGCATTTCTTCTTCAGTTAGGTTATCCGCTTCTGATTCAACCATCAGTACCGCGTTGTCTGTACCTGCAACCACAAGATCAAGACGAGATACAGCAAGCTCGGTCATGCTTGGGTTAAGCACTAATTGACCATCAATGTGACCCACGCGCGCCGCGCCAATAGGACCATTGAATGGAATACCAGAGATAGCAAGTGCTGCTGAAGTACCAATCATAGTTACGATGTCAGGTTGAACGTCTGGGTTTACAGACATCACTGTCGCGATGACTTGAACTTCATTTTTAAATGCATTAGGGAAAAGAGGACGAATTGGGCGGTCAATCAGACGCGCAGTCAAAGTTTCGCCTTCTGATGGACGACCTTCACGCTTGAAGAAGCCACCTGGAATTTTACCCGCTGCGTAAGTACGCTCTTGGTAGTTAACAGTAAGAGGGAAGAAGTCTTGACCTTCTACTGCTTCTTTTTTACCAACAACAGAAACGAATACCGCGGTATCGTTCATAGTGACCATAACAGCCGATGTAGCTTGGCGTGCGATAACGCCGGTTTCTAGAGTGACGGTATGATTACCGTATTGGAATGATTTCACTACTGGTTTATCAAACATTGTTTATCCTTGCTCTAGAGTTGCCTCTAGATTGAATGAAATAACACTCAAGACATTACGAATCGCGACTAGTAAAAATAGGCTCTATATCACGGGAAACAAAGCGTTGGGCTTGCCGCTCCCACTGGTATCTGAACGCTACTTTTAATAGCCGCGACCTGCTGGCCGACTTCGGTGACTGTAATGCTATGAGTATGAAGCGTTAAAGTACATACAACACACTTTAACGGCGGGTAGTATAGCGACTTAGGAGAGATTGTGCCAAATTTAGATAACAAAAAAGGGGCTAAAAGCCCCTTTTCTGAACAAACTGATCTTAGCGACGTAGCTCAAGACGTTTGATTAGGTCTTGGTAACGACCTAAATCTTTACCTTTTAGGTAGTCTAGAAGCTTACGACGGCTTGAAACCATGCGTAGTAGACCACGACGGCTGTGGTGATCGCCTTTGTGAGTTTTGAAGTGACCTTGTAGGTGGTTGATAGAAGCAGTTAGTAGTGCTACTTGTACTTCTGGTGAACCAGTGTCGCCTTCGCCACGTGCGTATTCAGCAACGATTGCCGCTTTAGTTTCTGCATTCAGAGACATAATGCTCTCCTAATAAGAGTAAGTTTAAAGGTGTAGCAGCCAATCTCTGATTCAGCCGCTACGCGAAGCCGGGATTATAGGGAAATCCCCAACGTTAAGCAATAGCTATTTAAAGCGACTCTTCGTCTCTAAAAACGACCAATCGCTTAGGCGCAACACGACCATCTTGGTCAATTTCACCCACACCGATAAAGAGTTTCTCTTCACCCATGGTCATGCGCACTGTGCCATCAAGTGGCACACCCAACACTTGCACTGGTTGGCCATGTTGTACCATGTCTGCCAACTCAGGAATAAGGTTAACTTCCGGCAAATCTTGCACCGCACTGTCCATTGGCATCAATAACGAGTCCAACACATTTTTCGGTGCGACATCATCACGCAGCGCCTGTTGCAGCAATGCATCAAGTTGCTCTAAAGTCACCATCTTCTCATATGGGTACTTCGCGACCGCAGTACGACGCAGCATGGTCACATGTGCGCCACAACCAAGCATTTCACCTAAGTCATCCACGATAGTGCGGATATACGTGCCTTTCGAACAGTGCACATCCATTTCAACTTCATCACCTTCGAAACGAATCAATTCAATATCATAGACAGTGATTTGTCGAGATTCGCGCGGAATATCAATGCCTTCACGAGCGTATTCATATAGAGGACGGCCTTGATATTTCAGTGCAGAAAACATTGACGGAATTTGGTCGGTTTCACCACGAAAACGCTCGATGCACTCTCGCAGGGTATTTAATTGCACATTGACTGGACGTGTTTCCACTACCTCTCCGTCTGAATCAGAGGTATTGGTTCGCTCACCCAGTTTTGCAATGACTCGATAACGCTTATCTGAATCAAGTAAAAACTGAGAAAATTTTGTCGCTTCACCAAGGCAAATAGGCAACATTCCTGTTGCCAAAGGATCGAGCGCGCCAGTGTGTCCGGCTTTTTCTGCAAAATAAATACGTTTTACTTTTTGTAAGGCATCATTCGAGGAGATACCCGTTGGCTTATCCAGTAAAATTACCCCGTTGATTGGGCGACCTTTACGACGACGAGCCATCTATTCATTCCCTTCTTCTGCAGACGCTTCATCTTCACGTCCTGCATCTTTCTGTCTGCGCTTATCATTGCTGACCACTTCAGTCACCAAGTTGGACATGCGCATACCTTCAACCAAAGTATTGTCATAAGTGAAGCGAATTTCTGGTGTCAAACGTAAGCGAATACGTTTGCCAAGCATCATGCGGATATGAACTTCATGCTCTTTTAACGCAGCTAAGCAGCTTTCTGGGGTCTGCTCACCAACGCATAGAAACGTCACAAACACTTTTGCATAAGCAAGGTCACGTGACACTTCGACTTCTGAAATCGTCACCATACCTAAGCGTGAGTCACGGACTTCACGTTGTATGATCATGGCGAGTTCTTTTTGCAGCTGTTGGGATACGCGCTGCGTGCGGCTAAATTCTTTTGACATATCTTTTCTCACATATAGAAAGAATGGGGGGATGGTTCAACCCAGCCCCCCATGGTGTATTCAACAACCGATTACTGTCTATTTCAATACAGCAACGTCAGTCAATTAATCCAGTGTACGTTTAATTTCCACTGTTTCGAAGACTTCGATTTGGTCACCAACGCGAACATCATTGTAGTTCTTAACGCCGATACCACATTCGTAGCCATTCTTCACTTCTTGCACGTCATCTTTAAAGCGACGTAGCGACTCAAGCTCACCTTCGTAGATAACCACGTTATCACGTAGAACACGGATAGGGCTATTACGTTTGATAACGCCTTCAGTCACCATACAACCAGCAACTGCACCTAGTTTAGGTGATTTAAATACTTCACGAACCTGAGCAAGACCAATGATCTCTTGCTTAAACTCTGGTGCTAGCATGCCGCTCATGGCCGCTTTTACTTCATCAATCAATTGATAAATGATTGAGTAGTAACGTAGGTCTAAGTTTTCAGATTCGATAGTACGACGAGCTGATGCATCAGCTCGAACGTTAAAGCCAAGTACGATAGCGTTAGAAGCTGCTGCAAGTACTGCGTCAGTTTCTGTGATACCACCCACACCAGAACCCACGATGTTCACTTTCACTTCATCAGTTGAAAGGTTACGCAGTGAATCAGCAATGGCTTCAACCGAACCTTGAACGTCTGCTTTTAGTACCACGTTCAGTTCAGCCACTTCGCCCGCTGTCATGTTAGAGAACATGTTTTCGAGCTTAGATTTCTGCTGACGTGCAAGCTTCACATCACGGAATTTACCTTGACGATAATTTGCCACTTCACGTGCTTTACGCTCATCACGAACTACTGTTGCTTCATCACCGGCAGCTGGAACACCAGACAAACCTAGAATTTCAACAGGAATTGATGGGCCCGCTTCCGTAACTTCGTTACCAGTTTCGTCGCGCATCGCACGAACACGGCCATATTCTTGACCACACAGTACGATGTCGCCTTTGCGTAGTGTTCCTGATTGAACAAGAACGGTTGCTACAGGGCCACGGCCTTTATCAAGACGAGATTCAACCACCACACCAGACGCCATACCATCTTTAACAGCATGAAGCTCAAGAACTTCAGCTTGAAGTAGGATAGCTTCTAGTAGACCATCAATATTAGTTCCCTGTTTCGCAGAGATGTGAACAAACATGTTCTCACCGCCCCACTCTTCAGGAATGATGTTGTGTTGAGCAAGCTCATTTTTCACGCCATCTGGGTTCGCGCCATCTTTATCGATTTTGTTCACTGCAACGATAAGTGGCACATTCGCCGCTTTCGCATGTTGAATCGCTTCAACCGTTTGTGGCATCACGCCATCATCTGCTGCAACAACCAATACAACGATATCTGTCGCTTGAGCACCACGAGCACGCATTGAAGTAAATGCAGCGTGTCCAGGAGTATCAAGGAAGGTGATCATACCGTTTGGTGTTTCAACGTGGTAAGCACCAATGTGCTGAGTAATACCACCGGCCTCGCCTGATGCAACGTGTGTGCGACGGATGTAATCAAGTGTTGATGTCTTACCGTGGTCAACGTGGCCCATGATAGTCACAACTGGCGCACGAGGCACTGCTTCAAACTTGTTATCACGGTCAGAAAGGATCGCTTCTTCCAGTTCATTCTCTTTGCGGATGAGAACTTTATGACCCATTTCTTCAGCGACTAATTGCGCGGTTTCTTGGTCGATCACTTGGTTGATGGTTGCCATAGCGCCCATCTTCATCATCACTTTGATAACTTCAGTTGCTTTCACTGACATTTTGTTTGCCAGTTCAGAAAGAACAATCGTTTCACCGATCACAACATCTTGCTTAGCGACAACCGCTGTTTTATCAAAACCATGTTGCATCGATGCAGGTTTAGCCATACGACCTTTACGAGCTTTGCCTCGGCGCGTACCGCGCTCTTGCTTATCATCCTGCGATGAGATTTTGCTCTTATTAGCTTTCGTAGATTTACGGCTAGCACCTTCTTCACGGCGATCTGCTTCATCTTCGGCTTCACGTGCATACGTTGAAGTCGTAACATGGTAATCTGTATTTTCTTCCATACTACCCTTTTTCTCTTCTTCAGCAGACCAACGCTCTTTATTCTTCTCAGCCAATTCACGTGCTATTTCTAGCTGGCGCTGACTTTCCTCTTCAGCTTTACGTAATGCTTCGGCTTCTTGACGACGTTTAAGCTCTTCGGCTTCTTTTCGCGCTGCTTCTTGCTTCATTTTATTTTCAGCAGAAAGTTCTGGTTTCACTGCAGAACGTTTTGCTTTCTCATCCGCGTTAGCTGTTGCATTCGTTTGTGCTTCAACCTTCGCTTTCTCTTGTGCCTCACGCTTCGCTTTTTCTTCGGCTTCACGCTTTGCTTTTTCTTCGGCTTCGCGCTCTGCTTTTGCTTGTGCTTCACGCGCTGCTAATTCTTGTGCTTCACGTTGTGCGGCTTCTTCCGCTTCACGTGTTGCTTCATCGTCTACTGCACTGCGCTTAACGTAGGTACGTTTTTTACGCACTTCAACTTGAACATTCTTACTTTTGCCGCCGCCGGCATTGACGCTCAATGTGCTGCGTGTTTTTCGCTGCAACGTCAAACGAGTCGGCTCTGAGTCACCAGTGGTATCACCGTGCTCTTTTCTAAGATGTGACAGTAGCTTATGCTTTTCATCATCAGAAACGTTATCAGAACTCGTTTTGTTCATGCCTGCATCAGCAAGTTGTTCTAACAAGCGGTCAACTGGCGTACCAATTTCTTCACTCAGTGCTTTAACTGTAAGTTGTGTCATGCCGCTCTCTCCCCTTGCTGAGAATTATTCTTCTTCGCTAAACCAACAAATATTGCGCGCTGCCATGATCAATTGACCTGCACGCTCTTCTGTTAGACCTTCAATATTTTCGAGGTCATCAATACCTTGGTCAGCAAGATCTTCTAATGTGACTATGCCTTTCGCTGCGAGTTTAAAGGCCATTTCACGCTCTAAACCTTCTAGTGCGAGCAGATCTTCTGCTGGCTCTAACCCTTCAAAAGACTCTTCTTGTGCTAGCGCAATCGTGGTCAACGCATTCTTCGCGCGAGTACGCAATGCTTCGATGATATCTTCATCTAGGCCGTCAACTTCAAGTAGCTCAGCAACTGGCACATAAGCCACTTCTTCAAGCGTTGAGAAGCCTTCTTCAACCAATAACTCAGCGAAGTCTTGCTCGATATCGAGGTACTTCATGAAGTTTTCAATAGAAGCCATCGATTCTTCTTGATGTTTTTTCTGTAGATCAGCAACCGTCATAACATTCAATTCCCAACCAGTCAGTTGAGAAGCGAGACGTACGTTTTGACCATTACGACCGATTGCTTGCGCTAGGTTATCCGCTTCAACAGCAATATCAATTGAGTGCGTATCTTCATCCATGATGATCGATGCAACATCTGCTGGTGCCATTGCATTGATAACAAATTGAGCTGGGTTATCATCCCAAAGAACGATATCAATGCGCTCACCGCCGAGCTCACTCGATACGGCTTGAACACGTGCTCCACGCATACCGACACACGCGCCCACAGGGTCAATGCGTTTGTCATTGGTTTTGACTGCAATTTTCGCACGCGAACCCGGATCACGAGCCGCGGCTTTCAATTCAATCAGCTCTTCACCGATTTCTGGCACTTCTACACGGAATAGCTCAGCGAGCATTTCTGGTTTTGAACGAGTAATGAAGAGTTGGAATCCGCGCGCTTCAGGGCGTACAGCATATAGCAGACCACGAACTCGGTCACCTGGACGAAAGTTTTCACGCGGTAGCTGGTCATCACGTAAAATAACCGCTTCAGCGTTATTACCTAAATCCAGAATAACCGAATCACGGTTTACTTTCTTAACAACGCCAGTAACCAACTCACCTTCGTTATCAATAAACTGTTCGACGATTTGCGCACGTTCAGCTTCACGCACTTTTTGTACGATAACTTGTTTTGCTGTTTGTGTTGTAATACGGTCAAAGGTCACTGATTCAATTTGATCTTCAATATATTGACCAAGTTCAGCTGTTTCGTCGTCGTATTTAGCTGCATCGTATGAAATTTCTTTTGTTGGATGTTCAACATTTTCAACGATTAACCAACGGCGAAAAGTTTCAAACTCACCCGTTTTACGGTCGATAGCAACACGTACATCGACTTCAATTTCATGTTTCTTCTTTGTTGATGTGGCAAGCGCAGTTTCAAGCGCCTCAAAAATACGCTCACGAGGTACGGCCTTCTCGTTCGAAACCGCCTCAACTACCGCTAAAATTTCTTTACTCATTTAATCTAGCCTCTTAAGCTCTTTTCTCTAGGAGAACTAAAATTTAGGGATCAGGTTAGCTTTAGAAATATTGCTTAGCGCAAATAGTTCTTCTTTCCCATCAACGCTAATTGCAACGGTTTCGCCATCAATAGAATGGATAATTCCTTTCCATTTGCGACGGTTGCCGACACCCATTTTCAAAACGATGCTGACTTCGTGACCAATAAACTGTTCATAATGCGCTGCTTTAAAAAGTGGTCTCTCTAAACCTGGTGAAGAAACTTCTAGGTTGTAAGCCACAGAAATTGGATCTTCAACATCGAGCACAGCACTCACTTGATGGCTCACTTCTGCGCAATCATCAACGTTAATACCGTTTTCATGATCAATATAGATGCGTAATGTTGAGTGCTCTCCGGCACGAATAAATTCTAATCCAACTAACTCATAACCTGATGCCGCTACTGGAGCGTCAAGCATTTCAGTAAGTTGTCTTTCTAAACCAGTCATTTAAACCACTCCAGAAACAAAAAAAGGGCACAGAGCCCAATTTAAATTCCAAGCAACTATCTGAAAATCTCATACTTGAGAAACTCAGATAACAAAAAACCCCGATTAGTCGGGGTTTTTTGTTGCTGGACCCTGATGATTGAGAATCTAAATTCTCAATTGCAGTGAGGTTGACACTGCACAAACTTGCATCCAAAACCCAAAAAGAATTGGTTGCGGGGGCCGGATTTGAACCGACGACCTTCGGGTTATGAGCCCGACGAGCTACCAAGCTGCTCCACCCCGCGTCCGACTTGCGAGCATTATACGCTCTATCAAGTGATTTACAAGTTTGTAAATAATGGTGCCGAGAGAGGGACTCGAACCCTCACACCTAAGGCGCTAGCACCTCATGCTAGTGTGTCTACCAATTTCACCATCTCGGCAATTATTTGTACTTATCTAAGATAAGTTATTGCGGGATTTCGTCACCAGATTTTACTGGAACGTCACTCGCTGTATCCGTAGTTTGCTCAATCACTTGACCTTTAGTTGGGTCAATCCATTGTGATTCAGTTTTATGCGTAGACAAATTGCCCAATGCCAAACTAAGAATGAAGAATACGGTTGCAAAAATTGCAGTCATTCGGGTTAGGAAATTTCCTGAGCCACTAGCACCAAACACAGTGTTTGACGCGCCAGCACCGAAAGAGGCTCCCATATCTGCGCCTTTACCTTGTTGAATTAACACTAGGCCAATGATACCAAGCGCTGCCAACAGGTAAATCACAAGTAGAACTGTAAACATTACTTCCACCTATGTTCCAAATAGTTGAGCCAGCGCCGTTCTTATCAACTGACTTGAACAAGGCTAGCGACCTCCTCAACGAAGGCGGACGCAATACTAACGAATGCATCCCATGCTGACAAGGAGTATTTTATAAAAAAATGGAGTTTATGCTTCAAACGGTTAAAAAAAGGGCAACAACACTCTATGTGTACAGCTAACCATAAGATTTCAAGCCAAATTACGGTCATGAAATCCTAGGTTAACTCATATTATTTGTCTGGTTAGCAATTATCTTTAACCGCTTGCGCTATCTTTAATGCTGAATTTTTTACTAGCTCAGCATCTTCCCCTTCCACCATCACGCGCAATAAAGGTTCAGTACCTGATTTACGCAAGAGCACTCGACCTTGGTTACCAAGTTCCGCTTCTACGGCAGCTACAGCCGCTTTTACCGCTTCGGCTTCTAATGGGTTGGAATCACCACTAAAACGTACGTTTTCTAAAACCTGCGGGTAAAGCGTCATGCCTTTAGCCAGTTCATTGAGCGACATTTCACTGCCCACAACGGAAGCAAGAACTTGCAACGCCGCAACAATCGCATCACCCGTAGTCACTTTGTCTAGCAGTATGATGTGCCCTGAATTTTCTGCGCCAATTTTCCAACCTTTTGCCAGCAATTTTTCCATCACATAACGGTCACCAACCGCCGCTCGCACAAAAGGGATACCTAACTGCTTTAAGCCGTTTTCCATACCAAGGTTTGTCATTAGCGTTCCAACAACACCACCTTTTAATTCTCCACGTCGCAGGGCATCACGGGCGATGATATAGGCAATTTGATCTCCATCCACTTTATTGCCAAGCTCATCAACCATAATTAAGCGATCGCCATCACCATCGAATGCCAGTCCTAAATCTGCTTTTTCTGCCACAACGCGCTGTTGCAACGCGCGGACATCCGTTGCTCCAACTTCATCATTAATATTCAGACCATCTGGCTCAACCCCCATTGCTATCACTTCAGCGCCAAGTTCCTTAAAGACATTAGGCGCGATGTGATAGGTGGCACCATGAGCACAGTCAACGACGATTTTCAGCTTTGATAAATTCCATTGCGATGGAAAGGTACTTTTACAAAACTCGATATACCGCCCTGCAGCGTCGACCATACGTGAAGCCTTACCAAGTTCGGCAGACTCGACACACTCAATCGGTTTATCCAATTCAGCTTCGATCTCCAATTCAATTTCATCAGGTAATTTAGTCCCTTCGGATGAGAAGAATTTGATGCCGTTATCGTAATAAGGGTTATGCGACGCTGAGATAACGATCCCCGCTTCTGCACGAAAGGTTTGAGTCAGGTAAGCAACAGCTGGCGTCGGCATAGGTCCGGTAAAAATCGCCTTTAATCCTGCAGCGGCTAAGCCCGCTTCTAGAGCCGACTCAAGCATATAACCTGAAATACGCGTATCTTTACCAATAATGACTTTTTTCGTGCCTTGTTTTGCCAATACACGTCCAGCCGCCCAGCCAAGTTTTAATACGAAATCGGGAGTGATAGGATACTGTCCAACTTTACCGCGGACACCATCTGTACCAAAGTAACGTCTTTTGTCAGACATGATTTTTCCTTAATTATTATTGTTAACTATTTTGAATAATGGTTTGTACTATTTTCATTGCTTCAATGGTTTCGTTCACATCATGGACACGAATAATCTGTGCACCTTTCATTGCAGCTACAGCTGCACAGGTAACGCTCGCCACCATACATTCAGCTGGTTTTTTATTGAGTAGTTTAAAAATCATTGACTTACGAGACATTCCAGCCAATATCGGCAAACCTAGCTGATGAAATGCGTCTAGATGTGCAAGCAGATAATAATTATGCTCAATGGTTTTGCCAAATCCAAAACCGGGGTCGAGGATAATATTTGCACGCGCGATCCCCGCGCGCTCGCACGCTGCGACTCGATCTTCTAGAAAGAGCTTAACATCCGCTAACACATCTTGGTAATGTGGACTGGTTTGCATCGTTCGTGGCTGGCCTTGCATATGCATGATACAGACAGGCACTTGTGCTTTAGCCGCAACCTCTAATGCCCCCGGCTCTTGCAGTGCACGAACATCATTAATCAAGTCAGCACCAGCCTCAACCGCCTGACGCATCACTTCAGCTTTACTGGTGTCAATTGAAATCCAGACGTCATACTTTGCACGAATAGCTTTAATAATAGGAATAACACGAGATAATTCGTCATCGAGAGTCACTTCTGGAGCCCCCGGCCGAGTTGACTCCCCTCCAATATCAATAATGCTGACACCTGCGGCAATCATTGTATCGGCATGCTCTAGTGCCAAATCTAGCGCGTTAAATTTTCCACCATCGGAAAATGAATCCGGAGTCATGTTCAAGATACCCATGACATGAGGACGATCGAGGATAAGTGTCTTTGTTGGGGTTTGAATCTTCATTTTGCTCTAAAACACAAAAACCCCGAGAAAGCTCGGGGTTTAATTTGAATATTAACGATTACTCAGCATCTTTCTTTTCTGAGGACTCAGTGGCTACTTCGTCTTCTGCTGCTGGCTCTACTTTTGGCTCTTGAGCTTTTTCCGCTTCCGCTTTTTCTGCTTGAGCTTTGGCTTGATCAGCCCAACCTGCAGGTTCGCGAATCTCGGTTTTACGCTCCATTAAGTCATCAATTTGGCCTGCATCAATCGTTTCGTATTTCATCAACGCATCTTTCATTGCATGCATAATATCCATATTATCTTCAAGGATTTTACGCGCACGATCATAGTTGCGGTCAATAATTTTACGAACTTCGTCATCAATCAACTTAGCAGTATCTTCAGACACATGCTTAGTTTGAGTCACGCTGCGCCCTAAGAAGACTTCACCTTCATCTTCTGCATACAACAATGGGCCAAGTTTTTCCGAAAAGCCCCATTGAGTAACCATTTTACGAGCAATGGCTGTCGCACGTTCGATATCGTTTGATGCACCAGTTGAAACGTTTTCTGGGCCGTAAATTAACTCTTCCGCTAAACGACCGCCATACAAGCTTGAAATCATAGACTCAAGATGCAGCTTCGACATGCTAACTCGGTCTTGTTCAGGCAAGTACATCGTTACACCTAAAGCTCGACCACGTGGAATAATCGATACTTTATAAACAGGGTCATGTTCAGGTACCAAACGACCAACAATGGCGTGTCCTGCTTCATGATAAGCTGTCGATGCTTTAGTTTCTTCAGACATCACCATCGAACGACGTTCAGCACCCATCATGATTTTGTCTTTTGCTAACTCAAACTCAACCATTGAAACATTGCGTTTGTTACCGCGAGCAGAGAATAACGCCGCCTCGTTCACTAAGTTCGCCAAGTCGGCACCAGAGAAACCCGGTGTTCCGCGAGCAATCAATGAAGGTTCAACATCACCAGCTAAAGGTACTTTGCGCATATGAACTTTCAAGATCTGTTCACGGCCGCGAACATCAGGTAAACCGACCACCACTTGACGGTCAAAACGCCCCGGACGCAGCAATGCTGGGTCTAAAACGTCTGGACGGTTAGTTGCCGCAATGACGATAACGCCTTCATTGCCTTCAAAACCATCCATTTCAACCAACATTTGGTTTAAAGTCTGCTCACGCTCATCGTGACCGCCGCCGACACCAGCACCACGTTGACGACCTACCGCATCAATCTCATCAATAAAGATGATACAAGGTGAAGCCTTTTTCGCTTGCTCGAACATGTCACGTACACGAGATGCACCGACACCAACAAACATTTCAACGAAATCAGAACCAGATATAGTGAAGAACGGTACTTTCGCCTCACCAGCAATTGCTTTTGCCAGTAATGTTTTACCTGTACCAGGAGGACCAACCATCAAAACACCCGTTGGAATTTTCCCACCCAGTTTTTGGAAGCGACTCGGATCACGCAAGTAATCCACAAGCTCTTTCACATCTTCTTTCGCTTCGTCACAACCAGCCACATCACCGAACGTGGTTTTGATTTGCTCTTCACTCATCATTCGAGCTTTGCTCTTACCAAATGACATGGCACCTTTGCCACCGCCACCTTGCATTTGACGCATGAAGAATATCCAAACACCGATCAGTAGGATCATTGGGAACCAAGAGATAAAAATGGTCCCGAGCAAACTTTGCTCTTCTGGTGGTGTACCTTGTACTTTAACGTTTTGATTAATCAAATCATCAAGCAGTTTTTGATCGTACACGGGCATGTAAGTTACATAGCGAGTACCACCGCCTCTACGAGTAAAGGAAATTTCACTATTGTTAAATTGAGCTTCTTGAATCTGGCCTTGGCCAACTTCCTGTACGAACGTGGTGTAATCCACTGCTTTGCCGTTACTATCACCAGGGCCAAAGCTCTGGAATACCGACATTAAAACGACAGCTATAACTAGCCACAGAATTAAATTTTTTGCCATATCACTCAAGGTGTAAGCCTCGCGATAACTAATTGTAATTAAAGGTAGGGTACTACAGTTTGTAACCTGTAGCCATATGTTAACTTATGCCTTGTACAGCAAAAACGTTAACCTTTGTAACCAGTGGCTACAACAAAGACTTCTCTTGAGCGAGCTCGCGAAGAGTCTGGTTTTCTTATTTTCACGACTTTAAACAGGTTTCGAACTTCTTTGACATAATCATCAAAGCCTTCTCCCTGAAAAACCTTGACCACAAAACTACCATTTGGAGTAAGAACTTGTCGACACATATCTAGAGCTAGTTCAACCAAATACATTGCCCTTGGCTGATCAACCGAATTATTTCCGGCGATGTTAGGTGCCATGTCTGACATCACCACATCAACCATATCAGGCTGTATACGATCTAATAGTGCGTCCAGCACGGCCTCTTCACGAAAATCGCCTTGTAAGAAAGCAACCCCAACAATAGGATCCATCGGCAAAATATCACACGCGATCACTCGGCCTTTATCACCGACGATACCCGCTGAATATTGAGACCACCCACCGGGAGCCGCCCCTAAATCCACAACAGTCATTCCTGGCCTAAGCAGTTTATCTTTATTTTGAATCTCTTCTATTTTGAAAATAGCACGCGAACGATAACCTCTCTTTTTGGCTTCATTCACGTATTTATCATCAAAATGTTCTTTCAACCAGCGACTAGAGCTGGCCGAATGCTTCTGTTTACTCATTCGATTCCTAACTGAAATGTTTCCATCCAAGAAAGTATGGTAGAAAATATAGTCTTCAGGGATAGATGGCGTTAAAATAGCTTTTTTCAACCCTTATATTAAATAAAATTGGCCGCATAATGAACCTAAGCACCAAACAAAAGCAGCACCTTAAAGGCCTAGCACACAGTTTGAAACCTGTTGTACTGATGGGCGCGAATGGACTCACTGAGGCTGTTCTAGCGGAAATCGAGATTGCCCTCAACCACCACGAACTGATCAAAGTGAAAGTAGCATCCGAAGATCGCGAAACTAAGCAGTTGATTATCGATGCTATCGTGCGTGAGACTGGCGCAGAAAAAGTACAAACCATTGGTAAGATTCTCGTACTATTTCGTCAAACCGAGCAACGTAAAATCGAGATCCCTCGTAAGTAATCAGTCGCGTTATCGACGCTCTGACTCTGATGGATACAGACAAAAAAAGGTCGCATACTGCGACCTTTTTGATTGTTGTTGAAATGAATTAGAGGTATTCAACTTTATCGATTTCGAAATCTTTATCACCACCGGGAGTAGCGATAATCACCTCATCACCTTCCATTTTACCGATCAAACCGCGGGCAATCGGTGAGCTGACAGAAATGCGCCCAGATTTAATCTCAGCTTCATCTTCACCCACAATCTGGTAGCGTTTCACTTCATCAGTATCACTGTCAATCAATGTCACTGTTGAACCAAAAATCACTTTGCCTGTATTTTCCATTTTAGTGATATCGATCACCTGAGCAACAGATAGCTTATATTCAATATCACGAATTTGAGCCTCACAAATACCTTGCTCTTCTCGAGCAGCGTGATATTCCGCATTTTCTTTTAGGTCGCCAAGTTCACGTGCGGTTGCAATAGCTTGGGTAATTTGTGGACGTAATTTTAGCAGCCTATCTAACTCTTCGCGCAGCAATTGTTCACCACGAACTGTCATTGGAACTTTTTCCATTTTATACCTCTAATGCCAAAATTCGTATTTGGGCAAAACAAAACTACCCAACACAACAAAGGTTAGGTAGTACATGGATTAACATAGTTGCTAATCAGTGTAATCAAACTTCGTGACTAAATCATCTTAAATCACACGTGACCCCTGTCAGGTTTCTGTGAATGAGTTTGGGGGAAAGTGATAAAAAACAGACACAAAGCTCATTTTCACGAATGTTTTTGCACAAAAAACCGACCCACTTCACTAAAAAAAAATAAAAAACAAACTATTCAGACCAGTTGATAAAAACCAATAAACCAAATAAAAAACAAAGACTTGATATTTATTTACACGAAATAAAAAGGTGTTCATAAACCTGTTTTATATCATTTTACTAACTAATTTCGGAACTTAAGAGTAAAAAGTAGAACACGAAATGCTAGTAACGTTTGGTTGTACGTTAGTGAAGGTTTACAAAACCCAACCTATGCAACTCAATGTTCAAAAGCACTCGAAGGACGATATAGACGTCGCAAATAAAAATATTTATGGACAGTAAATTAGGACTAATAAGATGAACAAAACTCTGATTGCTTTAGCAGTATCAGCTGCTGCAGTAGTAACTGGTGTAAATGCTGGTGAGCTATACAACCAAGACGGTACATCTCTAGAAATGGGCGGCCGCGCAGAAGCACGTCTTTCTCTTAAAGATGGTAAAGCGGACGATGCATCACGCGTACGTCTAAACTTCCTAGGTAAAGTAGCGATCAACGACAGCCTATACGGCGTTGGTTTCTACGAAGGCGAATTTACTACTGCTGATGAAGGCACGGCTGACAACAAAGGTGATTTGGACAACCGTTACACTTATGCTGGTATCGGCGGTAACTTCGGTGAAGTGACTTACGGTAAAAATGACGGCGCGCTAGGTGTTATCACTGACTTTACCGATATCATGTCATACCACGGCAACAAAGCAGCGTATAAAATTGTTGTAGCAGACCGCGTAGACAACATGGTGGCTTATAAAGGTCAATTTGCTGATCTAGGCGTTAAAGCAAGCTACCGTTTTGCTGACCGTCAAGAAAGCACGTCTGCAATCACAGACAACAATGCAGATGGCTACTCTCTATCAGCTATCTACGCAATCGGCGACACTGGCGTTAAGCTAGGTGCGGGTTACGCAGATCAAGATACAGCAGCGAATGCGTCTTCTGATCAATATATGCTAGCAGCGTCTTACGCTATCTCTGATTTCTACTTCGCTGGTACTTTTGTTGATGGTCAAGACAAAGCAGCAAGCAAAACAGATAAAACTGGTTATGAGCTAGCAGCAAAATACACTATGGGTCAAGCTGTATTCACTTCTACATACAACTACCTAGAGTCTAAAAATTCTGGCGCTAAAAAAGATGAAGCGGATAGCTTTGCAGTTGATGCAACTTACTTCTTCAAACCTAACTTCCGTTCGTACATCTCTTACAACTTCAACCTACTTGATTCAGACAAAGTAGGTAAAGCTAAATCTGAAGACGAACTAGCACTAGGTCTACGTTACGACTTCTAATTCTTGGCTTAATGTCATAGATTTAAAACGCCTGCTTGCTAGCAGGCGTTTTTTTATCTCGCTATACTGTATGCACACTCCGCCCTGAAATGCCGTGTTATGCTCTTATTAAACCGCAGTACTTTTTTATTCATCCTCTCGTTTTTCTTTCCTTTATCGACTTTGGCGTATACGCCTTTGCAAACACTGCCACAAGGTACTCGGGTGGGTTTATTCGTTCACTCTTTAGCCACTGCACAGGTTTTTCAAGATACTAATAACATACAAGCGCTTTTCCCTCCTGCCAGCACTTTAAAAATGCTCACTGCGCTTGCCGCCACGCTAGAGCTTGGCGAACAATTTCGCTTCACGACTCAGCTAACTCAACATGGCGATGACATTGTTATTCACTTCTCTGGCGACCCTACGTTAACCAGCCAAGATATGAAGCAGCTACTCAGCGAGCTAAAAAAACAGGGCATCTCACAAATAAAAGGCAACCTTTGGTTAGATAATTCAGCCTTTTCAGGTTACGACCGCGCGGTTGGATCACCTTGGGATATTCTAGGGGTATGCTATAGCGCCCCATCAAGTGCAATCACTCTGGATGGTAATTGTGTGCAAGCCTCTATTTATACGCAACCGAACGGGAAAACTCGGGTTTATGTGCCTGAGCACTATCCCATTCACGTGACCAGCTACGCAAGAAGTGTCACTAAGACTGAACAAGAGAGCGCTCGCTGTGATTTAGAACTGCGCACTTCAGAGCAGAACCATTACCAACTCGACGGCTGTTTGGCAGAGCGAACACAACCTCTGCCACTAAAGTTTGCCGTGCAAGACCCAAACTTATACGCCACACGTATGATTTATAAGCAACTCAAACAAGTGGGCATTGAATTGCTAGGCGAGGTTAAGCTGGGTGTAAAGCAAGATGAACTGAGCATAGAAAAGGATTCATTGATAGCAACACATCAATCTATGCCACTGTACCCGTTGTTAGAAATGATGCTTAAAGAGTCTGACAATTTGATTGCTGACAGTTTAACCAAAACACTTGGCCAGCATTTTTTTATTCAACCAGGCAGTTTTAGTAATGGCACCGAGGCGATCAAGCAGATCCTTTTTTCTCGAACAGGCATCAACTTGGCACAAGCTCAGTTGGCTGATGGTTCGGGTTTATCACGTAACAACCGCCTGTCAGTACAAAATATGGTGGATGTGCTGAATTACATTTGGATTAATAATCAAACCCTTAAGCTTATTGACATCATGCCTAAAGCAGGTGAATCCGGTACCTTACAGTACCGACGTAGTATGCGTGGCCAAGCTGTACAAGGGCAGCTGATTGCCAAAAGTGGTTCGCTTTATGGAACGCATAACATGGCGGGCTTCGGTTTAGATAAACAAGGAAAACCGAGTACATTATTTGTTCAATTCATCACTGATTATTATCCGCAAGATCAAGGCGATAACACTAGTGTTACCGCCCCAATTGCTCAATTTGAGACGCTCTTCTTTGAAGATGTCGTTAAGTTCAGTCAGCTCAGTCCTAATGAATAGTTCACCACGTTAAAGTAGATCCACATACCCGAAATATCGACGATAGAAGCCAGTACAGGGCTAACTAATACCGCAGGATCTAAGTTAAAAACGCGCGCAGCAATGGGTAATAAGCCGCCAATTGTCGTAGAAATAGTGACTTGGATAAAGAGCGCAACCGCAATTGCAAACGCAATGTTTTCTAGTGGAAAGCCTCCGGTTGAGTTGGCATCACTAAACAACATAATGCGAGCCACCATCACCGCAGAGATAGCCAACGCAAGACAAACCGCAACACGGCACTCCTTCCATAATACACGCAACCATTGACGTTTGCGTAATTCACCAACCGCCAACGCGCGCACGACTAACGTCGCAGCTTGCGAGCCAGTATTCCCACCTGCAGCGGCAATAACAGGCATATACACAGCCAAGAGCACAAGCTGGCTCAATGTATCTTCGTACTGGGTAATAATCAGCCCGGATACGATACCAAGTAGTGCCAATACAATAATCCAGCCAATACGCTGCTTTACATGTTCAATCACGCTAGTGGTTAAATAGCTTTGTGCCGTTTCAACTTCTGAGTAAATAAACCCCAATTGGTTAGCGTAATGGCGAGCGCGAATGTCATAGCCCCCTTTATCTAATTCACTGAGTAGTTGCTGAACATAACCAATAGTACAGTGACGTAAAATCGCCACTGCCTCTTCGATAGGCATCACTGCCAATAAATGTACCTGTTTTTGCTGTTCGTACTGCAAAAATGCATTACGAGCCGCACCAATCTCTTCCAAAGAAAAGTTAGGTGAATTTTCAATATAAATGTTGCTCATTACCGTCATGGCGAATCTCCCGATTGGCAAAGGTAACGACCATCGAAATGATACCCAAATGCAATATATTCATGAGCAATGACGTCATTGTTCATCAATGTAATTCATAGATAGGTTTTCATCTCAAACTAGAGAGCAGGAGAAAAATCGAGAGGAGTAAATCAGAAAAGATAAGCCCTACCACTGAAGGTAGGAGCGAAGATCGCCAATACCGAAAGCGGTTATTTTTCTCCCTTCATACTAGGGGGATGGTCGGTATTGTTCATAAAAATCTCCGAAAGTACTGCTCAATTAGCAGTGCGCAAATTGTACCAAAGCCTTTGGCGAAATACACTCTGATCTTTGCATCCAATGCGTTCCAATTTCACACATACCCAACCACACCATTCAGATTGAAGATTTTAATATGCCAAGATCAGGCCCAGCAAAAAAGCGCCCTTAGGCGCTTTGATGAATAGACAGTTCACTTTACTGTGATTTTTACTTTACAATAACTCGTGCGAACTTACGCTTGCCGACTTGGTAAACATAAGTCCCCGCGGCTGGTACATTTTTGCTGTCGTCGATTTTTTCGCCATCTTGTTTGGCACCGCCTTGCTTGATCATTCGCATCGCATCAGACGTTGAAGCCACTAAACCCGCCTCTTTGAGCAGGTTAGTGATAGCAATACCCGCTGCAAATTCAAATTCTGGCATCTCTTCTGGCATCGCACCTTTTTGGAAGCGGTTGATAAACTCTTGCTCAGCCGCATCCGCCTCTTCTTTAGAGTGAAAACGTGCAATGATCTCTTTCGCCAACAAGATTTTAAGATCGCGTGGGTTCGTGCCATTTTCAACATCAGCTTTGAACTGTGCGACTTCTTCCAATGGACGGAAAGAAAGCAGCTCGTAGTAGCTCCACATTAATGTGTCAGAGATCGACATGATTTTGCCAAACATTTCACTTGGCGATTCACTGACACCAATGTAGTTGTGCGCTGATTTGGACATTTTTTTCTCGCCATCCAAACCAACAAGCAGTGGCATCATCAAGACAACTTGTGGTTTTTGACCATGTGCTTTTTGCAGTTCACGGCCCATCAATAGGTTGAATTTTTGGTCAGTGCCGCCAAGCTCAACATCTGTCTCCATTGCGACTGAATCATAACCCTGTAGGAGTGGATACATGAATTCATGAATGGCAATAGGCTGACCATTAGCGTAGCGCTTTTTGAAATCATCGCGCTCTAGCATGCGTGCCACTGTTTGGTTCGATGCAAGACGGATCATGCCTTCCGCACCCAATAGAGACAACCATTCAGAGTTAAACTGAATTTTCGTTTTAGCCGGATCAAGAATCTTAAACACTTGTGTCTTATAGGTTTCAGCATTACGCAAAACATCGTCACGAGTGAGCGGTGGACGCGTGGTGTTTTTACCGCTTGGGTCACCAACCATACCCGTGAAATCACCAATCAAAAAGGTAACTTCATGGCCCAAATCTTGAAATGCACGTAATTTATTGAGGATCACCGTATGTCCAAGATGGATATCTGGAGCCGTTGGATCAGCACCTAATTTAATGCGCAGTGGACGGTTTTCTTTCAGTTTCGCGATCAATTCATCTTCTGGGATTAGCTCTTCAACGCCGCGTTTAATTTCAGCTAAAGCCGCTTCAATACTCGCCATTCTTGTTCACTCCTACAGATTTGGCAAAATTTAATAGTTGAACATCTTACTTGAATAGCGATGCTTTTTGAAACCAGTTAGACTAACGAACCGGCTAATTTCTTTATAATTTACTAAACGAACCTAAATATGCTTTCAATTTTCGCTCGTCTCCCTTGGGTGCATCGAATCCTCATCGCCTTTTTAAGCGCACTCATGGTTTTCGCGCTGCTATTTCTACCAAACCCTGAAGATCTCGCTCAGGATCCGAATCGTCTAGAAATTGGTCGCCATTATCCATTAACCATTAACGCAGAAGCACTCTCTCCGGGAATATCTATCTCGCCTTCCACCATGCTGCGTTGGGAAACTTATCAAGTTAAATCGGGGGAAAGTGCCGCCGTATTATTTCAGCGAATTGGGCTTTCGGCTCGCTTACTCTATCAACTCACGGCAACAAATCGTGATATTGACAGCCAGCTTTCACGACTTAAGCCAGGAGATGAGCTGCAATTTGGCTTTGATGAAAATAATGAACTTGTTCAACTCAATCGCATTATTAGCGCCTTTGAAACCTTTCGTATCACTAAATCGGGCGATGGCTTTACTTCTGAGTTTGATAAAAAAGAGCTGATGTTCCAGTACAACTATGCCGAAGCGATCATTACTTCAAATTTTTGGAATGCGGGGATAAGCGCGGGTTTAACAGCAAACCAAATCATGGAGTTAGCGGGTATATTTGGTTGGGATGTGGATTTTGCGTTAGATATTCGTGAAGGTGACCAATTTAAGCTGCTATTCCAAGAAAAGGTGGTGGAAGGTGAGGTAATTGGCCGCGGAAATATCATTGCCGCCGCCTTTACCAACCAAGGTACGACGTTCACAGCAATATTGGACGATGCAACAGGCAATTACTATGACGAAAATGGCCGGGCCATGAAAAAGGCCTTTTTACGCTCACCGATCGATTTTCGTCGCGTGACATCGAATTTCAATCCTGTGCGTCGCCACCCCGTCACAGGAAAAGTCACCGCACACAGAGGAACCGATTACGCCGCGCCAGTTGGTACCCCAATTTGGGCCGCCGGCGATGGTGTGGTTGAGAAATCAAGTTACAACCAATTTAATGGTAATTATGTGTTTATTCGTCACAGCAACACCTACATTACCAAATACCTACACTTACAACGACGTATGGTCAAAACTGGTCAACGAGTCAAACAAGGACAAACGATTGGTACTTTAGGAGGGACAGGAAGAGTTACCGGCCCTCACCTCCACTATGAATTTTTGGTCAACGGTGTACACAAAAACCCAAGAACGGTCTCTTTACCGCAATCTAAATCCTTAACGGGCCAAGCAAAAACCACCTTTATCGCTAATGCTCAAATTAGGCTTGGGAAGCTAGAACGCTATAGCCAATTACTCTATGCCAATAAATAATAAGAAAAGGCCCACCAATAATGTGGGCCTCATTGTGTAAGATTGAGCAGATTACTCTTCGAGAGTAGGTGGTGGTTCCTTACGCCCCAACATCAACAAGCAAGGCGTCAGTACTAACGTTAAGACAGTGGCAAAAGCAAGGCCTCCCGCAACGGCCGTGGCGAGTTGTGACCACCATTGCGTGCTGGGAGCACCAAACTCAATTTTCTGGTTAATCAAGTCGATATTCATCTCCAGTACCATTGGCAATAACCCTAAAATAGTCGTCACTGTGGTCAATAAAACGGGCCTTAAACGCTGAACACCAGTGCGTAAAATTGCCTCTTGTTTTGACAAGCCTCTGCGTATCAGTTGGTTATAAGTATCTATCAATACGATATTGTTATTCACCACGATGCCGGCCAAGGCGATGACCCCAATACCTGACATAATAATGCCGAAAGGTTTTTGGAAAATCAGCAGGCCCGCAAATACTCCGACCGTTGAAAACAGTACTGCACTTAAAATGAGGAATGCTTGGTAAAAACTATTAAATTGCGTAACCAGAATTAACCCCATAACCACCAGCGCAATCAAAAAGGCATTTTTTAGAAATTCTGAGGAATGTTCCTGCTCTTCATTTTGCCCTCGTAATTTAAACTCCACCCCATTAGGTAAATTCAGTTCCGACAATGCTTGAGTAACTTTGGGCAATTCAAGGGCCAGATTATACCCTTCCTTTAGATCCGCCATAATATCGATAACCCGTCGACCATCAATCCGTTTGATCGTATCTTGTTTATGATCCGGTTTTATCTGCGCAAAATTGGTTATCGGCACCAGACCTGCGGGTGTGTTGACCCGTAACTGATCAAATCGACCAATATCACGCTTATCCTCTGGATAACGCACCAAAATATCGACCTCTTCGTTTGCATCATCAGGCAAGTAGTCACCAATTTTTAGCCCATTAGTCACAAATTGCACTGTGTTACCCACCAATGTCGCATCGGCTGAAAATCGAGAGGCATCATCACGTCGAATATCAATTCGCCAGTCAATTCCTTCTTTATTTGAGGTGTCACTGATATTAGTCAACGCGGGATTGTTATCAGCCCACTTTCTGACCATTTTAGCGGCCTCATTAAGATTTTCAGGAGTACGCGCCGACATTTCAATCACCAGATCATGCTCAACAGGTGGCCCTGCATCTGGAAATTTATACTCGATTTCCACCCCTGAAAACTGATCTGTGGTGCTTTTAAGCTCTTCAATAATCGCTTTGACGGTGCGGCGATATTGCCAATCAACAGGGGTAATTTGAATCTGGCCAATTTCATCCTCTCCCCCCGTTCGAGTATAGACGCTCTCAAATTCCTCATGGCCAAGCATCACCTGCTCAATTTCTCGCATTAAGGTGTCTTTTTCTTGGATGGAAAGATCGCCATAAGAACGAACTTTAACGGTGAAATAAGGCGGATCCACCTCTGGGAAGAATTCGGCACCGAGCCCTGCTTTGGCATAAGCAAAACCAATCACAATCGCGAGCACTATCGCACTGAACAGTATTTTAAGTGGGTGACGAATCGCAATGGCCAACGTGTGATAATAGAGCTTGGTGATGCCCGTCGCTTGGGCAAAATCACCTTCATGTAAAGCAATCATCCGTGCTTGACTGGCAGCCGAAGCATGTTGCGGTCGGCCAATTAAGCCTCCCAGCACAGGTACAAAAAGCAATGCCATAATCAGTGAAGCGGCCAGTGTAGCGATAAGTGTGAGGGGCAAGTATTTCATAAACTCACCCGTGATATCCGGCCAAAAAAGCAGAGGGGCAAAAGCAGCCAAAGTGGTAGCGGTTGATGCGGTAATCGGCCATGCCATCCGTTTTGCGGCATCTCGATACGCTTCTTTACGCGGCACTCCTTCTTGCATACGCCGATCAGCAAACTCAGTTACCACTATGGCTCCATCAACCAGCATGCCAACCGCCATAATTAATGCAAATAACACGACAATATTGACGGTTAGCCCAAACACCGACAAGACTAGTAATCCGGTCAAAAATGAGCCTGGTATTGAGATACCAACCAGCAGCGCCGTCCTCATTCCCAAAATAGCGATAATCACGATCACGACTAAAATAATGGCCGACAGAATATTGTTTTGTAGATCGTTGAGCATGATTTCAACGTCTTTCGACTCATCCCACGTGTATTTCACCAACAAATTACTTGGCCAATCTTCCCGTTTTTGCGCCTCTCCCATTACCGTTTTTACCAGCTCAACGGTTTCGATGATATTTTCACCAGCACGCTTTTTAACGTCCAACACCACCGCCGATTTGCCATCTAAACGAGCAAAGCTTTCGGGGTCCCGAAATGCTCGTCTGACGGTCGCGATATCGCCAAAGGTGATTACTTGCTTACCATCAACCTTCACCGGAAGCTCTAACACATCTTTCAAGGATTCAAAAACTGAAGGAACCTTTACGGAAAAACGTCCGTAGCCCGTATCGACGAAACCCGCCGCAACGACTTTATTATTCAGTGCGATTAAGTTATAGATATCGCCTTGATCAAGTCCGTAACTTTCCATCAATAGGGGATCGACAATGATCTCAACAATATCTTCGCGATCGCCAGCGATATCAACTTCTAATACTTGTCGGTAGCTTTCTAATTTGTCTCTCAACTGCCTTGCAATTTGTACGATAGCTCGCTCTGGTAAAGTGCCATAAAGCACCACTGATAATACCGGTTGCTCTGATGCCAATGTTACTTCGTTCACGGTCGGCTCATCGCTGTCTGCGGGTAGCTTCGGCTCGGCCAAATTGACCGCATCTCTCACATCCGCCATCGCTTTATCAAGGTTAACGCCAACGTTAAATTCCAAAACTACAGAAGCATGCCCTTCGGAAGCATTCGACGTCATCTCTTTTACGCCTTCAATAGAGCGCATTTCTTGCTCTAGGGGCCGCACGATAAGGCGCTCAGCATCACTCGGTGATATGCCTTGATGACTTACGGAGACATAAATAATAGGAATAGTAATGTCAGGGCTCGATTCTTTAGGGATCGAAAAATAGGTCGCTACGCCAGCGATCAAGATAAAAATCAGCAGCGATAACATAGTGCGCGAGCGAGAGAGCGCCGCATCAATAATAGAAAACATGGCGCCCCCTACTGCGCTGAGTGGTTAGGTTTCTTGACCGCAATAACTTGATCACCATCTCGAACAAAACCTTGCCCAACGGTGATAATATCCACCGTCTCCCCTAGCCCAGTTAGCCACACACCATCTTGCTCCGCTTTTACCAATTGAATGGGGATGAAGCGAACACGATCTTGCTGCAGAGTTTTAACACCTAAATTTCCTTGATCATCCAGCGCAAGCATGGCAGGCGTGATTTTCACCGCCAGTTGTGTTTCCAAACTCATCTCCACTTCAGCGCTCACACCCGCGGGGATCGTTTGATTGGGATTGTCTAATTCCACTTCGATAGCAAACGTGTTGGTGGTAGGTGATGAGACGCGAGAAATATAACGAACCTTACCATCAACAGTAGAACCATCGATAAAACGTACACGAGCAATTTGGTCTTGTTTGATTTTTTGGATGTGTCGTTCGCTGACATCCGCTTCTATCACTAATTTACTGAGATCAATAAAGGTGACCATCGGGTCACCTACTCCGACAAAATCGCCTTTTTCTATCAAGATGTCTTCAACAATGCCATCGAAGGGAGCCACAACTGACGTATTACGCAAAGCCAATTGAGCACGACTTTGCACAGCGCTGGCTTCCGCCAAAGCGGCTTGCGCCGAAGCAAAGGCCACTTCGCCTTGTAAGCCTCGATTCTTTAACGACTCAGCGGCACTGAATTCTTTTTGTTTGAGTTTGAACAAGGCTTGCGCACTCTCTAATTGAGCCGCTAGATCAGCTTGATCGATTAAGACGATCTGTTGTCCTTTATTGACAGGCTGTCCTTTTGCTATCGATATCTGAGTAATTTTCCCTGCGATTTCAGCACCAATTTTAGCTTGACGATTAGGTGCGGTCCGACCGTAAAGATCGATATGCTTATCGGTCAATTCAGCCTCAAAAGATTGGTAAATAACTTTCGCAAGAGGAATGGTGTCATTGGCAGTTTGCCGGGGCTCTTCCGCTTTCAATGCCCCAAAACCTAACCAAAAACAGAGAAGTAGGATAAAAATCGTCGAGAGTAGCCAAGGTCGTTGCGAAAAAAAGCGGCCAATAGATGAACGGCTGATTTTGGTATCAGGCATAAATAATCCTTTATTATGTTCTTGCCTTCTTAAGGTTAAGGCAAAGCCCTACATAACATCCAAATACGTAGGGCTATTAAGCTTAATTAGCTACAGTAGATTAATTGTGCATCGAACCTTTTTTAGTTAAACACTAAATGATGCACCACAACCGCATGTTGTTGTTGCATTAGGATTATTGACAAAAAAACGAGAGCCTTCTAGGCCTTCTGTGTAATCGACAATGCCACCTATCAAATATTGTAAGCTCATCGGGTCAACCACTAATGTCACGCCACTATTAACTATTGTGGTATCGCCATCGTTTACATTTTCATCAAAGGTAAACCCATATTGAAAACCGCTACAACCACCACCAGTAATATAAACGCGCAGTTTTAGCGCTGGATTCTCTTCTTCAGCAATCAACATTTTTACGCGTTGTGCTGCAGTATCAGAAAATGACAATGGTACATTTACTTCACTCACGATGGCCTCTCTCACTCGTGTTAATACCTGTCAGACTTATTATGCTTAACTTATGCCTGTAAAGGTGATTCTTTTTTAATAATGCAATGATTATCTAATACCTGACCTATTCGTTCAAGTATTCACCGTCACTTAAGCTAAAACTCCAACTATCGAGGCATTATGCACTGAAAAAACACTCACTGTCGCGTGAGTTGTACACTATACGGCGCTTATTTGGCTGTGAATGGGCTCAGAAAATGAGTGAAAAAAAGTGTCTTTGGTGAGTTTGGGTATACAATGCGACACCAACTGGTCCGAACAAGCAGAAGAGGATAAATCCATGACCAAATCAGCAGAGCTTTATCAAAAGGCACAACGTGCAATCCCCGGTGGAGTTAACTCTCCTGTACGTGCTTTTAACGGAGTTGGTGGCTCGCCGATTTTTATCGACCGCGCAGACGGCCCGTTGATTTTTGATGCTGATGGCAAAGCTTATATTGATTATGTCGGCTCTTGGGGGCCAATGATACTAGGCCACAACCATGCGGTCATTCGTGAAGCCGTGATAGGCGCAGCGCAGCGCGGTCTCAGTTTTGGTGCGCCGACCGAGATGGAAATCGATATGGCAGAATTAGTTTCTGAGCTGGTTCCATCGATGGAACAGTTGCGTATGGTCAGTTCCGGTACCGAAGCGACGATGAGCGCCATTCGTTTAGCTCGTGGATTCACTGGGCGCGATAAAATTTTAAAATTTGAAGGCTGCTATCACGGTCATGCGGACAGTTTGCTAGTAAAAGCAGGCTCTGGCGCCTTAACATTAGGCCAACCAAGCTCTCCTGGTGTGCCTGCTGATTTTGCTAAACATACACTGACCGCCACTTTTAATGATTTAGAATCTGTACGTGAATTGTTCGCGGCCAATAAAGAGCAAATAGCCTGCATTATTGTCGAACCAGTCGCGGGCAACATGAACTGCATTCCACCAGTAGAAGGGTTCCATGAAGGCTTACGTGAGATTTGTGACCAAGAAGGCGCTCTGCTGATCTTTGATGAAGTAATGACAGGTTTTCGTGTTGCACTAGGTGGTGCACAGGCTTACTACAACATCAAACCAGACTTAACAACGCTAGGGAAAGTGATTGGCGGTGGTATGCCTGTTGGCGCTTTTGGTGGACGCCGTGATGTGATGCAATACATCGCTCCAACGGGCCCGGTGTACCAAGCTGGTACGCTATCAGGTAACCCTGTGGCTATGGCTGCGGGTTATGCCTGCTTGACGCTTCTAAAAGAAGAAGGCAATGAAAAACGTCTCGCGGCCAAAACAAAGCAATTGGCTGATGGATTCAAAGAACTCGCAGACAAACACGGTATTCCTTTGCTGGTCAGCCAAGTTGGTGGCATGTTCGGCTTCTTTTTTACCGATCAAGAACGCGTCACCTGTTATGAAGAAGTCGCAAAATGTGATGTTGAACGTTTCAAGCGCTTCTTCCATTTGATGCTCGATCATGGTGTCTATTTAGCGCCTTCAGCTTTTGAAGCAAGTTTTACTTCTTTGGCGCACGGCTCCAAAGAAATTGAAGCGACATTAGAAGCGGCCGATCGCTGCTTTGCGATGATGGCAGCTCAAGCGGAATAAGCACCATTAGGCAGACTCATCATAATTATAAAGGGCTGTAGATCAGCCCTTTATTTATTTCAGACTCAATAAGCAAGCTATCATTGCCAGTAATAAATCACTAAAACGACCAACGCCATCATGCTGATGGCAAACCACGGTAGCTTCAACTTTTTTTTATGCTGGTTTTGACACCCTTTTTCATTATCACAACATCCCATCTCATCAGTTCCTCATTGATAACACGCTGATTTGCAGTCATTATAACCCTATTACTTTACAAGGTTGGATTAACAACGTGTCAGAAAAAGTGAAAATCACCTCTAGCCACTGGGTGCTCATTGCGGCACTTGTCGCTGCGGCTATTGCTTGTTATCTGTTGATTGCACCTTATATCAACTCGATTGTGATGGCTTTCATCATCTCGTTATTGATGTTTCCCATTCATGAGTGGCTCGAACGAAAAATCCCCAAATACAAAAATACCGCCTCGTTTCTCTCGTGTATTATTTTGACGTTTATTATTGTGATTCCACTGCTGTTTGTCTTTGCTGCTATTGTGCAGCAAGGGTCGGTATTTTCTCAGAACATGTACCAATGGGTCACTCATGGTGGCATTCAAACCGCCTTTGCTCATCCTTGGATTGTCAAAGGACTCGCCATTGCGAATCAATATTTGCCCTTTGATGAAATTCAGCCACAACAAATCGCACAAAAAGTGGGGCAATTTGCCAGTTCATTTGGTACCAACTTGGTCAGTATTAGCGCAAAAGTGCTGGGTGATGCGACCAGTTTTTTGATGGATTTCTTCTTAATGCTGTTCGTGTTGTTTTTCCTACTCCGTGATCACGATAAGCTCATCAGCGCTCTTAGGCACATCTTGCCGTTGTCGCGTAGTCAAGAAGACAGGTTGCTCTGCGAAATTGAGCAAGTCTCCAAATCGGCTGTCATGGGGTCATTTTTAACCGCAATAGCGCAAGGCTTTGCGGGCGGGTTTGGTATGTGGCTCGCCGGTTTTCCTGGGTTATTTTGGGGCACTATGATGGGGTTTGCTTCGTTTATTCCGGTTGTCGGCACTGCTCTGATATGGATTCCAGCCACTATTTATCTCTTTCTAACCGGAGATAGCACATGGGGCATATTCTTGGCCCTCTGGAGCGTTATCGTTGTTGGCTCAATTGATAATTTATTGCGGCCCTTTTTAATGCAAGGGAGCGCGGGCATGAACACCTTAATGATCTTCTTTTCTCTGCTCGGTGGTATTCAGCTGTTTGGCCTGATTGGGTTAATTTACGGCCCACTCATTTTTGCCATCACTATGGTGCTGTTTAATATTTATGAGGAAGAGTTTAAAGGTTTTCTCAATCAACAAGATAATAGCTAACTTTTGACTTACTGACGATCAAGCTAGAAGCAAGGGGCAGACTGTGCGAGAATCTGCCCCTCTTTTTTTAGCGCAGAGCCCACTATGTCCAGTTACACCGCACCAAGTCAAATTGCCCAGCGTCAGCTTGCTTATTTCGAAGGAAAACATCTTTTAGTGGCTGGAGAAGCGGAGGATTTATTTCCTGTAGAGTTAGCTAATCATTGTCGCTCTGTTTCGGTGTTCACCACTCATTATGGTTACTACCGCCAACTTGAATCCTATTCGCAAATTACATGTCATTTTGGCGCTCAATTTGAGCAAGAAACCGATGCTGACATGATTCTGCTTTACTGGCCCAAAGCGAAGCAGGAAGCTGAATATCTGCTTGCGATGCTGTTGGCCAAACTGGGCAAAGAGACTGAGATTGTGGTCGTGGGTGAAAACCGCTCGGGCATAAAAAGCATTGAAAAAATGTTTGCAGCTTATGGGGTGGTTAAAAAGTATGATTCAGCTCGACGCTGTTCGTTCTATTGGGGGCAATGCACTCAGCAGCCACCAAGCTTCCAAATTGCAGACTGGTTCAAAACTTATCAGGTGCAGTATCAGCAACACTCACTGATTGTAAAAAGTTTACCTGGCGTATTTAGTCATGGCGAATTTGACCTCGGCAGCCAACTGTTACTCGATACACTACCTAAACTGAGAGGAAAAGTTCTCGACTTTGGTTGTGGTGCTGGTGTGTTGGGTACAGTAATGGCCACATTAAACCCAGATATCGAGATTGAACTGTGCGATATCAGCGCGCTTGCGATTGAATCAACCAAAGCAACCTTGATAGCAAATAACATATCAGGGAATGTATTTGCCTCTGATGTCTACTCAGATACCGCTAAAGATTATCAATTTATCGTCTCAAACCCCCCTTTCCACTCCGGATTAGAGACCAGCTATAGTGCGACAGAAGCCTTACTGGCTAACGCACCAAGCCATCAAACCGTGAAAGGCGAACTTTTTATTGTGGCCAACAGTTTTCTTAAATATACCCCGCTGATTGAACAGGCTTATGGTCATTGCGAGGTGTTAAATAAGACTAACAAATTCATCATTTACCACGCAAAAAAAACATTACAAAAGTCGCAACAATAAGTGTAATCCACTCTCAATTGGTCACTAAACTGGATGATTTTTACGAATTTTGCGTTAGTGACCACGCTTTCCACAGGACTTACTTGTCAAAGTAAAAAAACTCGTTAATTTCGTCACTTTAGGTTTTCTTTGTTTTTTTCATTCACTTTAACGACTACCTCATGCCGTTAAAGCCTCACGGAAAGTAATGCCTTTTTCTATGTTTAGGTTCTCTCGTAAGCAAAAATTTAAGCGCCTGCAAAATACTCTTATGCTGGCTTTTCTCGTTTTGAGCATCACGCCTTTAACTGTGACTGCCATTTTTTTTCTGCAATCACACACTAAAGATCTTCAAGAACAAAGCACGTCTCACTTATTGTCAGTCAGAGACACTAAGCAACAGCAAGTTCTCGATTACCTCACGGCCAAAGAATCAGAAGTGATGGGGTTTGTCCGTTCAGAGTTAGCTTATGCTAGTGGAGGGCGCTTTTACGGCTTAGTCAATGCGTTCCAAAGACTTGGTCTGGATATTGATCAAGCTCGTGAGCATGCCCAGCAGCGTTATATTCCTGGCTCTGGTGATCAGATAAAAACGTCAATATTGCCACAATCGAGCAGCTATGTAGGCAGTGAACGGTATCGCCTACTGCACAAACGCTATCATTGGGCGTATTTAGAACTGCTTAAACGTTCTGATTTTGACGATATTTTACTGGTGGATCTCGATGGTGATGTCGTTTATTCCGTTTATAAGCACGACAACTATGGGACGAATTTACTGACCGGAAAATACAAAGATAGCAATCTGGGTAAAACATTCCGCCAGTTAGAGCAGCAAGTTGGCGAACAACGAAAAATCAATGAAGAATATACACCAGTCATTATTTCTGATTTTTCACAACAAGAAGGGCAATCAGTTGCTTGGCTTGGCGCTCCCATTATTCAACAGGGCTACCTGCACAGCTACGCCATGTTCCGCCTACCAAACAATGGCATCACAAAGCTCGTTGCTGACACCAATGCGACATCGCAAATAAGAACTTTACTCGTCGGGCAAGATCATCATTCTCGAATACTCTCTTACACGCAGCAAGAAATCGAGACTAGTCAAAAAGTGATCAATCTTGCGCTTTCTGGGTTGAGTGCCGTTGGTACTTACACCAATACATTGAATGAGAAAACCATTGCCGCCTATGCACCTGTTGCAAACAAAAACATCAATTGGGCCTTGGTCGTAGAGATACCAGAAAAAGAGGCTTATGCGCGAGTTCATCAGCTTGAGAAGTTATTTATTTTCGCCATGCTAACCGCGATTATTTTAGTCGTCATCGCTTCACATTATCTCTCTAATTTTATTACCTCTCCCCTACTGAAGCTCACTTGGGCGGCAGAAAAAGTCTCAGCTGGGGATTTAGATGAAAATGTTATCAATACCGATCGTAAAGATGAGATTGGTCGACTCGCAGTGAGTTTTGAGCGTATGCAGCGTTCAATCCGAGAAAAAATGCAGCTGATTAAAGCGCAAAATAAAGAGCTCGAAAGCAACATTCAATTAATCCGCAAACAGAACGATGAGTTGCATCTCGCTAACAAACTAAAAGATGAATTCCTAGCCACAACGTCACATGAATTAAGAACACCGCTGCACGGTATGGTCGGTATTGCAGAAGCACTGATCTCTGGGTCAAGTGGAACTATCACCGCCGATCATCGTTATCAATTGGGCATAATCATCAGCAGTGGACAACGGCTGACAAACTTGGTCGATGACTTACTCGATTATCATAAGATGCGCTATGGCAGCTTGGATATCAAACAGTGTGCTGTTGATCTATCCGGTGCAACACGCTTAGTGTTAGAGCTGTCTAACCATCTACTCAACAAAAAGCCCATTCGCGTAATAAACCAAATCCCTGATGAATGCATTTGGGTCTCTGCCGATCCACAACGATTAGAGCAAGTGCTTTATAACCTTGTAGGAAACGCCATTAAATATACGACTGAAGGGAAAATTGTCATTTCAGCCAATGTGGTTGATGACAAGATTCGTGTCCAAGTTGTCGATACGGGGCAAGGCATTCCTGCTGAACAACTTGAACACATCTTCGAACCACTGATTCAAGCAGGGCAAGATGCCAGTCGTTATCGACAAGGCGCAGGCTTGGGTCTTTCGATCAGCCGTCAATTGATCGAATTAATGCAAGGAACGCTTTATGTCAGTAGCCAACCGATGGTCGGTACGACATTCAGCTTTACCTTACCATTAGCATCAAAAGCGGAAATTGAATCGACAAGCTATATGGAAGCTGGCCATTTCCAATCTCCGACCATTTCAGACATTGAACTGCCTGAAATGCATTCACTACCTGAAAATAAAGAAGGCCCAGTGCTACTGATAGCAGATGATGAACCCGTCAATCTGCGTGTCCTAGACAGCTTCCTACGTTTAGAAGGCTATCAAGTCCGCACCGCTAAAGATGGCAATGAAGTCATTAGCGCGGTCGAAAAAGAAAAACCGGAACTTCTACTGCTCGACATTATGATGCCAGGATTAAGCGGCTACCAAGTCTGTGAAAAGTTAAGAGAAACATACGATCATGCCGAGCTACCTATCATTATGTTGACGGCATTAAATCAAACTGACGATAGAGTTCGTGGTTTTGCAGCGGGAGCGAACGATTACTTATCGAAACCTTTTAATAAGCAAGAGCTCGCTGCACGTATTACGGCGCATTTAACGGCCAGCAAAGCTGAACAAAGACGTATTGAGAACAACCAACTGCAACAAGAGCTGAAGCATAGAGCAATGGTAGAGGCCAGTTTATTGGAAACCCAAGGCCGTCTACTAGAGCAGCTTGAATCTGCTCCTGAGGCCATTATTTGCATTCGAGACGATCATAAAATTCGCTTTGCGAACGAAGCGGCGGCTCGGTTATTTAAGCGCAGCCAAGAACAACTAAAGCGCTCAAATGCGGAAGAACTCATCGCTCCCAAATACTTAGTCGTCGAGCAAGAGCATTACTGCGGTAATATCGATATCTATGTCGAAGATACACGTCAACATATGTCTGCTGATGTGTTACGACTACCGGATGGCTCTGGGTTGCAGGCTATGTACATCTTTAACGTGGGTGGAAACATCAATGCAGCGCGCATCAATAACCTTGAAACCGCTATTGAAGCGCTATCCAGTTACGCATTTGAAGGCGATAAAGAAAAACTGCAACAGCTCAAAGAACTCGGTGGCGAGTTCACTCGTATCGCCGACAAAGTATCGGGAGAGAGTCAATCTAAGCAAGATTTAATGCGCGAAGTACTGGTTGAAGCAATGACCAGTGCTTTAGATTACTGGGAACGGGTCAGTAACCAAAGCAAGTTTACCTTTGCAGAGCAGAGTGGGCTATGGCGAGTGTATCTCGATAGAAGCACATTACAGACTCGGACACTAGACAAGTACTTACGTATCGAGACACTGCCTAAAACACCTCGCTGGCGTACCGTTCTTAATTCGTTAGATTACATTCTTGATCATTGTCAGGAGCACGGCCCTGAACGCTCTCACATCGAAGCGCAGCGCGATAAATTGCAAAAGCTACTGACATCACTCTAAGTACATCAACACCATTAAGCCTGCACTCTGCAGGCTTTTTTATCACTATATTTCCATGACCATCAACGGAACAACCACCCCATTGATGCATCCAGAGTGATGACTAGTTAAATTTAATCAATGTTAACCTCAAGCATCCATTACTCTGCTGCGCCTTATTCACTGCGTATTACAAACCTTACTTCTCAATAGAAAAAAAGAGGCAAAATGATGATAAAAATTGGAAGTAAAAACTGATTTCTAGGCAATTTCACCAGCAGATTTTCAATTGAAGATGAATAAAGATCCAGATTGCGAACCGAATCACAACAATTCGGCAGAATTAATTTAAGTAAAAAAATTAACGATAAAACTATA
>NZ_NDIM01000351.1:0-14706 GCF_002241375.1 Vibrio sp. V19_P1S1T109
TGTGGATTGAAACGAGTTTGACCACTATTACTACATTTTGCTCAATCTGGGATTGAATCTTTATACTTTTTATATGCCTATCCTTGGTTTTATACATTTTCTTTAAATCTATCTGATTACTATGAGGTGAGCATAGTTAGATAGGATGCCCATTTAGGGCAATATTGAAATGAAACAACCACAAAAAAGTACCGCTTCGCTTGCACTATTAGCCGTAGGTATCGTATATGGCGATATTGGCACTAGCCCGTTATATGCACTAAAAGAGGTGTTTTTTAGTCACCACCCATTACCGATCAATTCATTGAATGTACTTGGCATCCTCTCTTTGGTGTTTTGGGCATTTGTGTTGATCGTCTCGGTGAAATATTTAATGCTCATCACTCGTGCGCATAAACATGGTGAAGGTGGTATTTTAACTTTATCTGCAATTGCTAAAGAGCATTGCCCAGATTCACTAAAGCCTTTGGTGTTATTACTTGGGTTATTAGCCACCGGGTTCTTTTTTGGTGAAGCGGTAATAACGCCGGCTATGTCAGTACTGTCTGCTGTGGAAGGTATCGCGGTGGTGGAGCAAGATTTCGCACCATTCGTGCTACCGATTGCAGTAGGAATTATCGTGATTCTGTTTGCAATTCAAGCATTAGGCACCGAACGTATTGGGCGATTTTTTGCGCCGGTAATGGTTATATGGTTTCTCTCGCTGGGCGTTTTAGGGTTTAACGCTATCATTGAGCAACCACAGGTATTAGTCGCAATCAATCCTTATTACGCGTTTCATTTTATCGCCGCACAGGGGGTAAATACGTTGATCATTCTTGGCGTCGTAGTGCTGTCAGTGACTGGCGTTGAAGCCTTGTATGCAGATATGGGACACATTGGTATTAAGCCAATCCGTCTTGCTTGGTTTATGATTGTGTTACCCAGTTTATTGCTTAACTATTTTGGGCAAGGGGCTTATCTGTTGGTTTCTCAAGGTGTTACAGGCCAAACCTTTTTTGGTTTAGTGCCTAATCTGTGGCTATGGCCTGTGATCATTTTGGCTACCTTAGCGGCCGTGATTGCTTCACAAGCGGTGATTTCAGGGATCTTTTCATTAACTCGTCAAGCAATGAACTATGGTTATCTCCCGCCACTGAAAATTACCCATACGTCAGAGCACTCTCAAGGGCAAATTTATGTTCCAGCAGCCAATGTGTTGCTGTTTGTCGCTGTGCTATTTGTGATGATGCGTTTCCAATCATCGGCTAACTTAGCTGCCGCTTATGGCATCGCCGTAACGGCGATCATGGCAATTTCGTCGTTACTGATAGTGATTGTGGCACGTTATTACTGGCAATGGCCGCGAGCACATGTTTGGTTGCTGGGGACGGTTTTTGTTAGCCTAGATGCCTTTCTCTTTACTTCAACCTCGACCAAATTGAGTGATGGTGGTTGGTTGCCGATTTCGCTAGGTGGTCTTATCTTTGCTGTGATGTCTATTTGGCAGCAGCAGAAGCAGCGTTTACTTGATGTGTCGGGCAGTGATTTGTCGCTTTCTGCCATGATTGCTTCTCTTGAAGGGGAAACATTTCGTCGTACTCAAGGTAATGCCGTCTACCTTTCGCGTGTCAGCCATCATGTCCCTCGCTCTTTGGTGCATAATTTGAAATACAATAAAACGCTTCATGAGCGTAATATATTGATGACGTTTCAGTATGAATCACAGCCTAAAGTGCATCCTTGTCGCCGAGCAGAGATCGAGCAGTTGTCAGAAACGTTTTGGCAAGTGATCATCCATACGGGCTATCAGGAAGTACCAGATATTGAACAAGTGATGCACTCCTGTTCGCTTAAAGGGCTGCATCTACATCCCAATGAGACTATTTTCTTGCTCTCTGCTGAGCGTATTCAGGCGCAGAAAGTGGGCCTATGGCATGATTTCAAAGCGCGGTTATTTATCTTAATGAGCAAACATGCGCTGCGTACGGCAGAGCGGCTTAACATTCCTTCTGATCGTTTGATTGAGATGGGCGTCTATCGAGAAATTTAATGTCTTGATTGCATTGTGTTGCGGTTCAGCGCACCGACTCATTGAGCTTAAAGCAAGAACCATCAACTCACGTAGAAATAAGCCGTTTCTTTATCAAGGAACGGCTTATTTCTTAGCAGGGTTAAGGTGTGTTATTCAACGTTTTTGCCAAGCGCTGCATACAGTGGCCAGTCACCTTGCTTAACCAGTGCCTTGGTGTATTCGGCGCTCTGCGCAAGATCATAATGGTGCTCAATGCATGGAGAATAAGCGACAACCAATGATGGCCCCTTATGTTCCCCAGCCGCTTGTAGCGTTTTGATCGTGTGATTCATATTGGCCGCTAAAGCGATTCTTGCCACATAAATACCGGGCAGGTTTTGGTAAAGAGCAACCAAATCTTTGGCGGGATTTGGGTTGGGTAAACTACACAGTTTGGCTGTTTTTCCTTGTGGGGTTGATTTGGATTTTTGCCCACCAGTGTTGGCATAGCATTGAGTATCGAGTACTAAGATATTGATGTTTTCACCGCTGCGTAACACATGGTCAAGGCCGCCAAAACCGATGTCATAAGCCCAGCCATCGCCACCTATCAGCCATACCTGTTTTTCAATCAAATAATCAAGTAATAGCTTTAATTCGGCATGCTGAGTGTCTGACGTTAAGCTTGATTTTATCTTGCTCAGTTGTTGTCGACGCTCATCAACGTCAGTGAGTAACTCATTGCTGCCGTAAAGGGAGTGTTGAGCAAAGGCCGTTTGTGCTCGCGCCCCTAAGGCTTTGACGGCTAATCGCATTCCCAGCCCAAATTCCGCGTTATCTTCAAATAGGCTATTGGCCCATGCAGGTCCTCTTCCTTGGGCATCTTGGCTATAGGGTGTTGTGGGCAAATTGCCACCAAAAATGGAAGAGCATCCTGTGGCATTAGCAATATAGAGTCGGTCACCAAATAATTGGGTTAAAATCCGAATATAAGGTGTTTCACCACACCCAGCGCAAGCATTAGGGTATTCGAAATAAGGCTCAACATGCTGGATGGTTTTGACATCAATACGACTCTGCTGGTGGATGTTTTGCATTGGCAGCGCATTAAACTGGGCAAACTGCTGCTGTTCTTGTTCATAACAAAGCGGCTTACTGACCATAGTCAACGCTTTCTGCTCAGGGTCGCGCTTATCTTTGGCTGGGCAAACTTGCGCGCAGAGTTGGCAGCCAGTGCAGTCATCGGGCGATACTTGCAATGCGTATTGCGCATCTTGTTGATGACGAGAGCGATAAGGCATGGTTTTAAGCGTGGTCGATGTTTGATGTACTTCGTTGGGTTCGAACACCCGAGCACGAATTGCTGAGTGCGGACATATCGAGACACAGTAACCGCACTGAGTGCAGAGATCCGGATCCCAAACTGGTAATTGTTCGGAGATATCTCGTTTCTCTAAAGAAGAAGTATTGGTTGGCCAAATCCCGTCAGCAGGGTAGGCAGAGACAGGTAAATTTCCCCCTTTCCCAGCGAGTAACCATTCCACCAAAGAACCGGGTTGGCTGCGCTCTTTGATTGCAAATGATGTTTGCGAGGTTTGTGCGGTGATGGTGAAAGGTGAGTCGTTTATCTCGTGCGCTGTTGCCTCAATGCACGCGAGGTTACGCTCGATAAGTGCGTCAGGTTTTCCTTGTAATTGCGTTTTGCACATCGCTTGCAGAACCAGCAAAGTTGCACGCTGTTGAGAAGGTTCTTGGCTTGGACTGAGCAGTAAAGTCGCCGCTACTTGCATAGCTACGCTGGCTTTGTTTTTGAGTTGATGCTGAGTGCTTAACTTATCGGCATCGATCGTCACCACTTTGATCTGTTTAGCTTGAATCGTCGATTGCAATGCAAATGGCAGAGAATCCCACAGTGCTTGCCCTGTAAGCGATGTGTTGATCAATAGTAGCGCGCGCTGACAAAATCGCTGCGTGATATCGATGTCTTTCAGTAGGCCTAATTGACTGAGCGAAATTAATCTGGCTTGTCGAATCGGGTACGGAGTTTGGATCGGTTGTTCGGAGAGTCGCAAGTGCGTCGTCGTAAGATTGCGTGATTTTTTCGAGTCGTACTCGAACTGAGCATTCACATACCAGTGGTTTTGCTTGCCAAGAGCTTTGAGCACGTTTTTTCCTGCCGAGATGCTACCATCACCACCGTAGCCGTACATCAACACCGTTTGCAGCGCTTCTTCTCGTTCAGGCTGTGAGGTAACGGGTAGGCTAAGATGAGTGACGTCATCATCGATTCCTACCACGAATTCTCTTTTCCGGCCGTGCTCATTTCGCATCATAGCGAAAATGTGCTGCGCATCTTCTGGAAAGAAAGCTTTTCCCGATAAACCATAACGGCCTCGGAATAACTCAATGGGTCGACCACTTTGGTAAATGGCATCAAGCACATCCAGATACAGCGGTTCACCGCTACTTCCGGGTTCTTTAGTGCGGTCCAACACACTGATCTGCTGTACCGATTCAGGCAAGGCGTTGAGTAATGCTTGAGTAGGAAAAGGGCGATAGAGATGAACGGTGACAACACCGACGCTCTCATCTGGCTTGCTTTGAACGTATTGGTTGAGTGTTTCACTGACCGAGCCAAGAGCGATGATTAGTCGTGTAGCTTGTGGATGGCCACAGTACTCTACTAAGTGATAGGCACGTCCAGTGAGCTGCGCAAACTCATCCATACAGGTTTGGACAACATCGGGTGCATGCTGTTGATAGCGGTTTTGCGCTTCGCGGCATTGAAAATAAGTATCTGGACCTGCCGTTGCTCCGCGTAAGGTTGGGCGATCGGGCGTTAAGGCGCGTTGACGAAATTCAAGTAATGCGCGATGGGGAAAAAGTTGCGCTACCTGCTCGGTGGTGAGCATGTCTATATTAGTTAAGGTATGAGAGGTGATAAATCCATCAAAAAAATGGACAAACGGTAACCGACTGCGCAGTGAAGCCATGGTCGATATCAACGCCATGTCTTGTGCTTGCTGACCGTTGCTTGCGCATAACATGGCAACGCCCGTTTGCCGAATCGACATCACATCTGAGTGATCGCAAAAAATCGATAGGGCATGGGTTGCGACACTGCGCGCGGCGACATGGATCACGCACGGAGTCAGCTCTCCCACCAATTTATATAAAGTGGGGATCATCAATAATAATCCTTGCGAAGAAGTAAACGTCGTGGCTAATGCACCGCTCATGGCGCTGCCATGCACAACCGCAATGGTTCCCGCTTCAGATTGCATCTCAATTACCTCGGGTGTCTCCCCTAAGATATTGAGCTGATGTTTTGCCGACCATGCTTCACAGCACTCGGCCATGGTGGTACTTGGCGTTATCGGGTATACGGCAATCACTTCACTTAATTGATAGGCTATATTTGCT
This sequence comes from Vibrio sp. V19_P1S1T109, assembly GCF_002241375.1. Lineage (NCBI taxonomy): Bacteria > Pseudomonadati > Pseudomonadota > Gammaproteobacteria > Vibrionales > Vibrionaceae > Vibrio > Vibrio sp. V19_P1S1T109. The sequence continues at coordinate 5,417 of NZ_NDIM01000351.1, forward strand.
ACCGCAGTATTAGCATCAGTAATCCAATTCATTACTCTGGAAACCTCTTGTGTTTATCGCAATCGTTGCGACTTACGTCTGAAGATGTATGATTCCGTCACTAAGGTGACAAAATCACGAGAAACAAAGATGGTTAAGACGCTAAACATGGCGCGAGTAAACGAGACACAACGGGTCATCTTATTGATATGCCTGTATGTGTTGGTTACTACGGTGGGCGTGATTTACCGAAAAAATATCTTAGAAACAGACATGGCAATGCTGTTTTTATTGCTCAACATTGTTAGTGCTTCACTACTTCGTCCACGCAATGCATACCTCATGACCATTATGGGCGTCATAGTGTATTACTACTTCTTATTGCCGGATTACAGTTCGTTCCGTTTTAAGAATGCACAGCATGTGATTACTTTTTCGGTGATGGTGTTCAGTGGGATGTTCGCGATCAATATAACACAGTCACAGAGAAAGCAAATACAGAAAAATAAGCACCTCCAGATGCGCCATAAGACCTATTATCAGCTTGCTTGCCACTTGTCGGCACTGCGAACCAGTGAGCAAATTGCGCAGGCGACCGTGCAATTTCTTAATAAAGAGCTGAGCTTGCCGAGCGCGATTTTATCTGCTCACCCTCACTGGCATCTGCTTGCAAAAAACGATTCGTTTCCGTATGCCCAGCTAGAAGAATTTGATGGCCGTCATGTACCTGCGACCACCACCATTCACTGGCTTAAAGATCGAGAGACAGTATTGGGCGTATTAGCGGTTGAAAAAGATCAACAGGACAAAGTTACCCCGTGGGTCATTTCATTACTCAGTTTGTCACTGGCACGTTCGCAAGCTAACCAAGCGCTTGCGGAAGTGGAAACGGCTAATCAATTAGAAACCATGCGTAGCACGTTATTAGCGTCAGTATCTCATGATTTGAAAACACCATTAGGGACGATCATTGGCGTGGCAACGACGTTGACCGATGCGGGGTTGAAGCTGGATCAAGAGGTGCAAGATGAGCTATTGAAATCGATCGCTGAGCAAGGTGAGCGGCTCAATCGTAGTTTAACAAAACTGCTTGATATCACGCGTTACACTAGCGCGGCCCTCGTACCTAAGTTGGATTGGGTCGAACCTGAAGAAGTGCTTGGCAGTGCACTGAGCCGTTTATCTCGACGATTGCGTCACCATCATGTGAATTTAAAAAGTGAACCAATGTTGGTTGAACTCGATAGTTTATTGATTGAACAGGTTATCTCTAACCTGATTGAAAATTCAGCCAAATATACACCTAAAGGAAGTGAGATAGAGATCCAGATAGAATACCGCGATGAGGCGTTTATTTTAACAGTAGCGGACAATGGCCCCGGTATTCCTGAGCAAGAATTAACCCGAATTTTTGAGCGTTTTTATCGCCTCAACCATACCCAAGTCGATGGCACAGGGCTTGGCTTAGCGATATGCCAAGTGATCGTCACCGCACATCACGGTACGATAGTTGCTCGCAACCGTGAAAGCCAAGGTGTTAGTTTTACCGTGGCGATACCATGCCGACTTTACGATTTAAAGGGACTGTATGAACAGTGAAATTAAAATCTTGATCATTGAAGATGAAGCACCGATTCAACGTTTTCTCAACGTGTTGATCAGCGGTTATCAGTATCAAGTCAAAACGGCTGGAACAGCAGAGCAAGGGATAGCCTTAGTCGCAAACTGGAATCCGCATCTGATTTTATTGGATTTAGGCTTACCAGATATGGAAGGTATTGCACTCACCAAAGAGCTTCGGGGTTGGACGCAGACGCCAATCATTGTCATCTCGGCCCGTGATAAGGAATCAGATAAGGTTCAAGCACTTGATGCAGGAGCCAACGATTACTTGATTAAACCATTTGGTAGTGAAGAACTGCTAGCGCGAATACGTGTCGCGTTACGCCAACTGAGCCAACCTCAGCCTCAAGAGTCGGTTTGCTACCAATTCGGCCAGATAGTTGTCGACTTGGCATTTAAGCAAGTGACTAAAAGTGGTGAACCGTTAAAACTGACCAAAACCGAGTACAATATTTTAAAACTTTTGGTGAGAAATATGGGCAAGGTTTTGACTCATAAACAAATTTTAAAAGAAGTGTGGGGCAGTAACTACATTGAACATCATCATTATGTTCGTATTCATGTTGCCCAGTTGCGTCATAAAGTGGAAGAAAATCCAGCCCAACCTAAACATATTATTACAGAAACAGGGGTAGGATATCGGTTGGTAGAAGGCGAATCAGACCAGTTTGCGGTTTAGGCCACTTTATAAAATCTTTATATCGAGCCTTGCTATCCATACAGCATCTATACGAAGCGCTTGTTAGACTCAATATCGGTTAAGTACTCAGGCAGAGCCAGCGTGAAATGTTAGTGGGATGTTTTGCGAGATATTGGATTAGTGAGCACGTAACAAATACACACATCTTTAGCCGTTTTGTAAGGAGCGCAAGCTTTTTACATTTATAATTAATTATTCTGTTTTAGGGCTCTTTTGAGCCCTTTTTTTATCTATTGTCAGCGTGGCTCGCTGCTATGCTCATTCGATTACGAACGCCACGGCCATTTGAACCGTGGCGTAAGGCCGCTATAATTGGCTTTCTTCACTGATACGAGGGGCTTTTTGCAGTGAACGTTTACGCATTAACCAACCCACTAGTACCGTTGAGATAGCGATCAACAGTGTCATCAGTGGTGCTAATATCAACGCATGATTGGCTATTTTGGCAAGCTTGTCGGGCAAAAGAGAAATACCTAAGCCTGAGCCGATCAAAAACAGAATCCACGCCAGCGCGCTCAGTGGTGAGACGAGCAGGAAGCGTGTTGGTGTTACTGCATTACGCAGCCCCATTACCATAGGCAGCAAAGAACGAACTACCGGCAGAAAGCGCCCCATGAACATGGCCAGTAGCCCATACCTTTGGATCAAGTTATCGGTAGTGCGCCACTGTTTTTCTGAGACTTTGTTGAGCCAAGTTGAGACTAATCGCCACTCTTTAAGTTGGTGGCCTTGATAAAAGGCGATCGCACTGCCCAGCCAACCAGCAAAAACCAGCACGCCAATAATGGCATACAGGTTGAGTACCCCAACGGCCGCAAGGCTACCGCACAGTACAATCACACTATCGCAAGGCAGCGGCGCTGCTGGAATAAATGCACTTTCAACGAAGATAAGTAATCCAATGCAGAGGTAAAGTAACGACAGATCGACCTGTTGTAGCGCAAACAGATCTTGATGCCATAAGGCAGAGAAAATAGACAAAAAAGTATTCATAACAAGCTTCCTCAATCAGTAAATAGTAATAATTGGTCCGATTGAAAAAGGTGTTAAGCGTGGGCGAAGCGTGAATACAGGTTGGAAAATTGCAGTGCTTTACGCACAAAAACGTGAGTTGATTGACCTATATACAGAGAACAAATGACGACAAACGCAGTGGTACTGAGAGTGTAAAAAAGTAGGGTAGTTTCTGCGCTCGTCTCTTCGTCGTCATCTGAGATTAACCGAAGCCCACTGACTCGTGGCGTTTCATGCCTTGTGGTTAATATCGCTGCATCACGATCAACAAAAAATAGATGACTGGAAAAACGAACATGCTGGATTGTCGTAGACTCACTCGCCGAAAAGCTTTGTGTAGCATTGAGGTTGAGCGAGGAGAACAGGCTCAATAAGCTAAACAAGAAGGCAAACATCAATGACTGGATCATAACTATCGCGAGGCTACTTAAACTGAGGGTGAGTATGCGGCGTGTCAGCGGTGCGTGTAAAGGAATTTTAGCCCTGGAAAAGCGTGAAAAAGTGAGCAGCGCTGCTGCTCACTCATGATGGTTAGATATTAATGATGCAAATTATATTGCTGCCGCGGTTGAGCTCTCGCTCGCTTTTGCGCGGTTTTTAAGGAAGGCGTAACCAAAGCCAGTCACCGCCGTACCAGCCGCAATCGCGATTAGGTACATCAGTACAGGTGTAATCGCATTTGGTATCAGTAGGACAAATAAGCCGCCGTGCGGAGCCATTAATTTCGCGCCAAACAACATAGACAGTGCACCCGTTAACGCGCCGCCTGCCATACAAGCTGGGATAACGCGCATTGGATCTTTCGCTGCAAATGGAATTGCCCCTTCAGAGATAAAGCATAAACCTAGTACAAATGAGGCTTTACCCGCTTCACGTTCACCGGCTTCGAATTTATCTCTGGCAAGGAAAGTCGCAAGGCCCATACCTAACGCTGGCACCATACCCGCAGCCATAATAGCGGCCATTGGTGCGTAAGTTTGCGAAGCAAGTAGACCAACACCAAAGGTATACGCTGCTTTATTAATCGGCCCACCTAAGTCAAAGCACATCATCGCGCCTAGGATTACACCCAGAAGTACGGCGTTGGCTGAGCCCATGTTGTTTAAGAACTCAGTCATTGCAGCCATGATGCTCGATACAGGGCCACCGACGATGTAAATCATCACCAAGCCAGTAAAGAGACTCGCCACAAATGGAATGATGAGGATCGGTTTTAGCGCTTCCATCGATTGAGGTAAGGAGACTTTATCTGCAATGAATTTAGCAGCGTAACCTGCAATGAAACCGGCCACAATACCGCCAAGAAAACCGGCTCCGGTAGAGCTTGCCAGCATCCCGCCAATCAAACCAGGAGCAAGCCCCGGACGGTCAGCAATCGAGAACGCAATAAAACCCGCCATGACAGGGATCATTAATGCAAAGGCTGAACCGCCACCAATGGTCATCAGCGCTGCCGCCAATGTGCCTTGCTCTTTAAACGCTTCAATACCAAACACAAAAGAGAGTGCGATGATCAAACCACCCGCGACTACGACAGGAAGCATGTGAGATACCCCAGTCATCAGGTGCTTGTACACCCCTTTTTTCTCTTCGGTTTGATTATTATTAGACGCTGACGATTGCGTATAAATAGACGCTTGGTTAAACGCGTTGGTGATCTCTTGCTCGGTTTTTTTCAGTGCAAGGCCAGTACTGGTTTTGTACAGTTTTTTGCCGTTGAAACGATCGAGTGGCACTTCGATATCGGCCGCAATGATCACCAAATCCGCATCAGCAATCTCTTGTGCCGTGAGTTGGTTTTTCGCGCCCACAGAACCACGTGTTTCTACTTTGATCTGGTGGCCAAGGCGTTTTGCATGGTTTTCTAGCGCTTCTGCCGCCATAAAGGTGTGTGCAACACCCGTTGGACAAGCGGTGATAGCCACGATTTTTTTAGCAGCTTGCGTTACGACTGGCGCAGACACCGTTTTTGCCTCTTGCTCAGTTAGGATAGTCGCTGCACTTATCGCGCTGTTTAAAAAAGTAACGGGATCAGACGTGCAGGCTGAAATGTCACTTTGGTACACTTTTTTGCCGATAAAGCGGGTGGTATCTATTGGTGTATTACGAGCAATAACCACCACATCTGCGTTGTCGATTTCACTGCTAGAGAGCGTATGGCCTTGAATGATGCTGGAATGACATTCAACCACAGCGGTCCAATTGAGCGATTTTGCCGCTTGTTCAAGCAGCCCGGCAGCAATGATGCTGTTTGCAACGCCACTGGGGCATGCGGTAATAATAGCAATCTTCATAGTTACGACCTTCTGTCCTTATGAGTTAGCGCTTAAGCTAACGGGTTGTAATTGGATTTGTTGTTGTAGGGTTTCGAGTTGTTTTCGGTTTGACATACCCACGCCGACTTGCGTAACAGCTAACGCAGAGAGGGCAGTGGCAAAAGTAAGCAGTTCTGTTTTTTCCATCTGCTGCATGTGTCCCCAGCAAAGGCCCGCGACTAAAGTATCGCCTGCGCCAACAGTGCTAACGACCTGCATACGTGGTGGTTTTGCATGCAGCCATTGATGTTGGTTCAACCACATCACGCCATTTGCTCCCATCGACACCACGATATTTTCAATGCCTTTTTCGGCCAGTTGCGCGGCGGCAGCTTGGCATTGCTCAGGAGTGTGTAGTTCACGCCCCACAAATTGAGAAAGCTCTTCATCGTTTGGTTTAATCAACCAAGGCTTTGCGTCAAGACCCGCTTTGAGGGCATCACGACTGCTATCAAACAGCACTTTTTTACCCATGGAGTGCAGTTTTTCGATCCACGAAGCACATAATGCTGAGGAGATGCCCTGTGGCAAGCTACCAGCGAGCACAAAATAGTCGTGATCAGCGGCTAATCTATCGAGAGTGCGTTCGAACTGCTCAATGGCAAGCGGCGTCACTTCAACTCCGGGGAAATTGATGTCGCTCACTTCGCCCGATTTCTCGACCAATTTCACGTTAATACGGGTTGCACCATCAACACGAACAAACTCATCAATTGCGGCCATTTGATCAAATAGCTGACAGAACAACTCTTGGTTATCACGGCCAAGAAATCCGGTCACAGTCACCTTTGCACCGAGATCGCTCAGTACTTTCGCAACATTAACCCCTTTACCTGCGGCGTGAAGTGAACCTTGTTTGACTAGGCTCACTGAGCCAACATTCAGCACATCCAAGCTACCTGTTAAATCAAGCGCTGGGTTTAGCGTGATAGTGACGACTTTATTTGTCATGACTTAATCCTCACCCTTCACCTAGACCAGAAGCAATCGCTTTACCGATCGATTCTAATGCTTGCTCGGCGTCTGGCCCCTCAGCTGAAAACTGAAGCTGGTGGCCATGTTTTACGCCCAGCGCAATGACTTTCATCAGGCTTTTCGCGTTGGCTGTTTTTCCGTCGCCATCTAAGTTAGACACTTTGATATTGGCTTCAAATTTCTTCGCTTCGGCCACCAACATCGCTCCTGGACGAGCGTGCAGACCATGTGCGTTTTTGATTTTGAATACCGCAACCTTGCTTGCTGCGCTCTCATTTTTTGCCGGAGCTTGCTCATTGTCATTGCTGAAGAAAGCCAATAATTGGGCAGCATTCGCATTGAGCAAGGTTTCTTGTTGTTGCTGAAGCACAAGCTGCGTGAGCTTATCCAGAATGTTTTGGTGAGCATTATTACAAGCGGCAATCGCGATCAAGGCTTTGACGTTGAGTTGATTGTATTCACACGCATTGGCGGTTGACACAAACGAAATGCCCGTGCGTTTGACCGCTTTATCACTGCTGATTAACCACAATCCCTTGCCTAGGTGGGTTGGCTCTTTCGTGACCAGTTCGGCAACAAATTCATTGTCGGCACAGCCGGTATTGCGTAGCAAACCGCCAGCGACGGCGCTCATCTGTACCATATCACTGGCAGGGAAAAGCAGTTGGATCAACGAAGCATCAAAATCAGGCTCAAATTGCACTTCGCCATTGAGGAGTGCAATGACATCATTGGCACTGGACGCTCGTTTCAGTTTCTCTTCAACGCCATCGGCGGACAACACTTGCGTCAGTTGCTTCAGAATGCCCAAATGTTCATCGGATTTCGCTGCAATACCAATCGCGACATAAACGGTTGCATCGTTACCCCAGTCAACGCCGTTGGGGAAGTGGTGAACAGCAACACCCGTTTGCTTAACCAGTTGACGTGTATCGGTTGTACCGTGTGGGATCGCGATACCATTACCAAGAAAGGTCGAATTCTGAGCTTCACGGTTAAGCATGCCATCGACATAACCTGCTTCGACGAACCCTTTGTTGGTTAGATCCGCTGCGATAGCTCGAATCGCCTCTTGCTTGTTCGTGGGTGATTGGCCCAAAGTAATATTGTTGGAATTGAGTTGCAGCATTTTGGCCTCTTTGCCTTACGGCTTAATTCGTTATCACTTTGAAGTATAGATTTCACCTAAGTGATAGTTTATTAATATGACTTATTCAAGCTGAATCGTTTCAGCTTTTTTCCCAAAAAAATTCAGCAAACCTATTTTTGACGAAAAATGGCGCTGTTCAACTTATTACTCGCACTGCTCATTTTTTATAACACTCACATTTGGTGATCTTTACATCGATGAAGTGATGGTCAAATGTAGCCTTAGTTATCATTTTGTAATTTTGCTGAATCCTTTCAGCTTTTATACTGAATCGATTCAGCGTATAATTCAACTTCATCAAGGATCAAAAAATGAGTTCTATGATCCGACGCACAGAACAAGAGTGGTTGATATGACACTAGATGAGATAGCGAAGTTAGCGGGAGTCTCTAAAACCACCGCCAGTTATGTAATCAATGGCAAAGCGCAGAAGTACCGCATTAGTGAAAAAACCCAGCAGAAAGTGATGGCCGTGGTGGATGCTCATAATTACCGTCCCGATCACGCCGCTTCTGCTTTGCGAGCAGGAAATAGCCGCTCTTTTGGGCTCATCATCCCTGATCTTGAGAACACCAGTTACGCGCGTCTTGCTAAATTGTTAGAACAGAACTCTCGCCAAGCGGGTTACCAAATTCTCATCGCCTGTTCGGACGATGACCCGCATACCGAGATGTCGGTGGTGGATGCCTTAGTCTCACGCCGCATCGATGCGCTATTTGTCGCCAGTGCGATTCCTCACGCCAGTGAGTTTTATCTCAAGTTGCAACATTCAGGCACTCCGGTTATTGCGATTGACCGCCCGTTAGATGATGAGTTTTTTGCCTGTGTGATCAGTGAAGATTTCAACGCCGCGTTTGAATTGACTCACTCTCTATTAACGCCGGAGATTAAAACCGTTGGTTTGGTCGGTGCATTACCAGAGCTCAATATTTCGCAAGAGCGTCAGTTGGGTTTTGAAGCCGCGTTAAGAGCGAAAACTGTGCACAGTGTTATCGGTTATGGCGCGCACTTTAATCGAGAAGAGGGCAAACGAGTGGTGAATGATTGGATCGCCAATAACAGTATGCCAGATGCGATCGTCGCGACTTCTTACACTCTGCTTGAAGGGATTTTAGATGTATTGTTTGAAAACCCAAGCTTGATGAATCGTGTGAAGTTATCGACATTTGGTGATAATCGTTTACTTGATTTCTTGCCGATTAAAATCAACTCGTTGCCGCAGCAGTTTGAATTGATTGCCGACAGCGCACTCGCGTTAGCACTCAACGCTTCGGCAAAACGTTATCAAGCTGGGATCGAATTGGTGCCTCGTAAACTGAAAGTTCGTGAGACGCATTAGCCAAACATAACTTATTTGATGCTTATCGCACTGCAACAGCGATAACTGCTTAAGGCTTTATTGCTTCGGTTCTATCGAATTACGTAATAAAGCCTGCATTTATCGCAAACAATCTTCGTTAACATTCCAATAACATGAAGCATATTGCTAACTCCATGGACAAATAAGCTAGTAAAATTATTTTGTGATTTTGGT
>NZ_NDIM01000299.1:0-14629 GCF_002241375.1 Vibrio sp. V19_P1S1T109
CTCCAAGAAAGGTCACGAAAAATATAAAAACTATTGAACGATTTATCGATATTTTTTCTTTCAAGGCAAATTTTAGCGTTATACTGCCCGCCCCAAATTGTGAGAGGATTTTTTGTGGAACGTGAAATGTCAGTGATCATTGGTTTGTGTAACCCTAAAAGCCCAACCAACGTAGGTGGTGTGATGCGCGCGGCAGGTTGCTACCAAGCGTGCGCGGTTCGCTACAGTGGTGAGCGTTATGATCGCGCAGTGAAATTTCAAACCGACACAAAAAACATTCAAAGTAAAATCCCGCTCACCGCGATGGTGGAGATCACGCAGGACTTGCCAAGTGAGATGAAAATCGTCTGTGTTGAACTGGCAGAAGGGGCCACACCACTGCCCGAGTTTATTCACCCGGAAAAAGCGCTGTATGTGTTTGGCCCTGAAGATGGTTCTATTCCACAAGAGATAGTTAACCAAGCCAGCGAGGTTGTATACATCCCAACGATTGGTTGCATGAATTTGGCCGCGAGCGTCAATGTGCTGCTGTATGATCGCTTAGCAAAATCCAAGCTCGATATTGACCACAGCCAACGTATTCTGAGCAGCCGAGATGTGAAAAATCGTTTGAAGTTTAAACGTGCTGATCAACCAGCCACTTAAGGCTGCAATCGAAACCAATGAAACAAGCGAACGTTCTTCACTCAATAGAGCCTAACGCTCACTTATTTCATTGGCAGTCATAACGGTTAAGTCTCGCTAGCGAATATCCAGCTGTTTAAGAACCGATGGGTAACCCCAACCATCTTCACCAACTTTAACTTCGTCTCCCGTTAAATAGTGATAAAGAGTGGGCGCAAGTGAGCCATTTTCGACTGAACCGAGCGGCGTGGCTTGATTACCAATCGGACTCCCCCAAAAACCGATAAAAGCATCTTTTTCTAGGTAGCTTTCACCCGCATGACGCCCCGGAACTTTAGTATTAAAGCCAACGCCCTCTTTAGGAAATAGGTTAATGGTGCCCGCACGGTCGTCTTCATAAATAGCAGCAAGCTGATTAACCGAATCTGGACGGGGCGTAAAACGTGTTAACTCTCGCCACTGCGCACTTGAGCACCACGTCTCAGCTTGATTCGCTTTAGCGTGATAAACGCAACGTTCGACGAGTTGTGCATAATGTTCTAGCTCGTCAGATGAAGGAGGCGACAAATAAGTATTTAACTGCTGAACGCCAAGCAGCAATGGCTGGCCCGATTTAGCAAAATAGCGCAGTTTATCACCCTTTTTTTCAATCCATTCATCCACTCGTTTACCTTGCCGCTCGCCAACCAACCGTACAGAACAACCTGTTAAATCACATGGTTTTTCTCTCACGACTAAATAATCTAGGCTTTCAGCAAGTCGCGCTACGGTTTCATCGATCACATCAACCTGCTGCCCTGACTTAGAATGGATCGGTTGCCAACGGATCAACTCTTGATAAACCGGTTGAACTTCCCATCCAGCTTCTGCATTAAAGAAATCCATCATAAAATTTCCACCCGCAGTGGAAGCGACGACCACATCAATCCCTTTGTTTGACGGCGCGTTAATCGCATTCGTCATTTTTGGCCCTTCTCCCTCATCCGATGAGATTTTCTTCACCTTGAGTTTTATTCCCAGTAGTGACGCTAGCGGATCAAAGATCTGTTTTTCTGGGTTGAGGGAGAAATAAACAGGAGCTAAACCATGATCGCCAGCCATGCCCCATAACGTGCGGTCATATACTCCAGCGTCTTGATAGGTTGCTTCTATTTGCGCTAGCCAGTAATCGAGGCGGTTTAGTTCCCCAGTTGGCATGATGACTTCATCGCTGAATGGGCCGCTAAAATGAGCAAAATGATCCGGCCATGGATTATAAATCAGCGTATAGTCGGGCATTCCTTTCCGTTCTTTTTGTGCAAGTTGTTTCAACTGGTGAGCAAGTACTTGATGGCGAGTCCAGCGAGTATAAAAATCCCACTTGCTTATCTGCTGATAGCGCGTGACCTCTTCAACTAATGTCGTTCGCAACTGTTGGAGTTCACGTTCGACAATCGCGCGCTCTTTCAGCTCACGCACACACCGCTTTTCACCAAAATCACGTAGTGCCTCACCCGCCCCCAAATTCACTAAACCATCATAAGTGGTGTGAGCATTCCAATCGTATTGCGCATTGCAGTTGAGGGTGTTGAGGTAAGCGAGGCGATCAAACATCGTTTGTACTTGGTTTTTAACCAGTAAGCGATCAAGCTGCAGTGCATCATTACCAAAAAAGTAATAAGCTCGGTCGGTTGGGCGATCAACAAAGTGGAAATTGGGTATGCCAGTACCACCTTGGCCGGACACCTTAGCTCCTGTTTTTATGATCGGTAAATTACGCACACTGATCGTTGGTGTTGATGAAATGCCCACTTGAGTAATAGAAGCGCGATGATCACGATACAAGCGTTTAAAAAATGGCAAGTAATGTGGATCGTGATAAGGCTGCTCAGCCAATATCTGCATGAAACGTACTTGCTGCTGATGTTCGGGTTGAACCACCGCCATTGAAGAAGGCTTAGTGCTCAATCGATTGTTGTGATCTTGGTGAGCTTTGCGAATAAATGGCTTACTCGGGTCAACCAAACCTTCGATCAGCCCTTGTTGCAAACCATCCACGGTGATCTGCACTGCCATACGACGTTGTTGCTGAGAGCGGAGAAACGCAATCAATGCTTGAGGATCATCATCAAGTGCTTTTTGTAACCAGGAATTTAGTGCTTGTTCTCGCTCTTGCTGATAGACAAATTGGCGGTAGCCTTTTAATACGTTCATACGCACAAAATCAATCAAAGTAACCGTGATTGCCTCTGCTTTGTTGTTCACTCGTGCCGTATTTTCTGGCTTTGCATCTTCTAATACCCCAAAAAGGGCTTGCTTCATCTCTCCTTCATCCATCCCATTAGCAGCCTGGCTAATAATTTGGATCACTATCGGTTGGATTTTATTAATCAGTAATCGATCGGGTTCACTTGACGTCAGATATTGATAGTGATCCGGCAATCTCTCAAGCTGTTGCCACTCACCAATTTCAACCAAGGCATCATACACAGTCACCATGGCCGCAATAAATTGGGCATCCACTTTAATCCCTTCATGATGCCCTTGATCTTTAATATTTTCTTTTTGTTCACTCACCACCTCTTCCCCATAATGGTAGAGGCTATGCTCGAATCCCTTTAAAACCTTTGCGTCATAAACAGTACTTAAATACTGTTTAAATACATCATCATTTTCTAACCCCGTATAACGATCATAATATTGATATAAAAAATAGCCCAGCGGGATGGCGTAAGTTGGGTTAGAAATTTGTGCAATAACGCGAGCTTTTGTTTTTGCATCTAAAGGCAACATAAGGATATAGCTATCGAGTGTTACCCCGGCGATGGTAAATAAGGTCGAATCACGGGCAAAGCGCGTTGAATAGCTTAAAGACGACGCCATTTGATTTTTTAATATTTGCGCCGAATTGAACAGCCCGCCAACCACAGGCGCATCACTGATAGCAGCGAAAGAAGTTGATGAAAGTAAAGAAGTTAAGAGTAACGCGATGGGTTTTAGCCGCCCAAAAGAATAAAATATCATACTGTTTTCCCTACAGTTATTGCATGCGCACATTGTGGCAAGCTTACTCGTAAGGTCAAGTCGTAAGTCATATTGATGTTATAAGCCAACGATACACGAAGATGAATGTGAGGATTTAGTGGTAAACCTTAGCTCTCAAGGCACATTAGTTCGCCAATTCCGACGGTTATAATTTCATGTCCTACTAGCCCTCTAACGAGGGCTTTTTATTAACGGTAGATAGACTTTGTGGACTCTCGCACAATTAAATCGATAGGAGGTAACCTAGCATCGTGCCTTTCACCACTGAGCAAGTTGAGAATGGAATGCGCACACACCGCACCGATCTCTTCAATTGGTTGGCGCAATGTCGTTAGGGCCGGAGTGAAATACTGAGAGACAGGTAAGTCATCAAAACCAATCACTGAAACATCATCTGGCACTCGCACTCCGTGGTCAGTTAACGCCTTAATGGCACCATAAGCCGTTTGATCATTAGCAGCAAAAATAGCCGAGAAATGGACTTTCGACTGCAACAGTTCAACCGTCTTTTCATACCCACATTCAGAGCTAAAGTCACCTTGTTTAATGAGTTTAGGCATAGGCTTAATTCCCGCTTCACGAAGCGCTTTTTGGTAGCCAGTGAAACGTGCGGTTGAATCAGGCTGATTAGCGAGCCCTTTTATATGAGCAATGTTCACGTGCCCTAATTGCAATAGGTGCAAGGTGGCAATATAACCGCCGAGTACATTGTCCACATTAATGCAACGTACATTATTACTAACAATTTGGTGGCCGACAGCAATGATGGGAATCGATTGAGCATATTTGAGGATTTGATCGCTTTTTAAACTGCCTGTCACTATGATCATTCCATCGACATTGCTTCTGGCAAGATACTCCAGTGCATGTGCTTCCAAGTTTTTCTGCCACTGACCTGTGGCAATCACCAGTGAATACCCTTGGGTCATTAATACCTTCTCCATGTCATTCAGAATTCGACTGGTGTGAGGGCTCTCTGCGTGCTGCACTAATACACCAATAGTCATCGAACGCTTATTGCCTAGATGACTGGTTGGGTAACTAGGTTTGTAGCCAAGGGTTTTAATTGCACGTTCAATATTTTGGCTTTTTTCATCCGATACGTAAGTTGTGCGATTCAAAAAACGAGAGACAGTGCTTGCCGAAACTTCGGCAAGCTTAGCGACATCATAAACAGTGGGTGCTTTCTTTGATTTTCTCATGGCGATGTTTGGCCCTTTAGAAGCACTCCTTCTCCACACGGAGAAGGAGTCTATCGTTTCTTATTACTGTGTATCCCAACATATATTGGCGATCACAAATTGACACTCACCATTAGTAAATAATGAGAAGGGCGTGTCGAGATGAGTAAAACTTAATCCCTGCTCAGAGAAATGTGAACAAGCAATGTTCACGCGCGTAAAGCTATCAGTGATGGTGGAGAAGTAGTGGCTGACGTCCACTTTAACCACGTTATCAATATCCCCCAAACATCCAGGAACAACGGCGCGTTGCAGTGCCAAATAAACAGGTTCTGTTGCCGCTCTGAGCACTTTAATCTCAAAACTGACCACACCATGCGCATTATCGTAATGGCTGAAATCTTCCGCTTGCCCTAGCCCCGTTTGCGCATAAACCATTGCTCCACCCCCCAGAATTTCTACCTCAACGGCGTCTTGCTGCTGCTGGTAGTTATACGGCTTAGTTCGGACAGCACCGAGTTTCATCACGTTGTTGCGTGAGACATCCACGCCCATCCAATGTTCAGCATCCGACACTTTAAGTTGATAATCGCCTATCGTCGCCATAATGCCATACAGATGCTCTGCACGTGTTGCTTGCCATTTTGCTTCTTCTGAGTCGATATCTAAATCAAGGTTATCCAAATCTCGAGTTTGTTTTTTTTCAGCGTAATTAAGCCCATAACCGTATTCAAATAAAGGAGCATGTTCCCCAACCGGAGACTGCTCACATTCAGGCACGACATAATTGGGAATATGAGGAGGAATACGGTTCACACAGGTGCTGCGCTTTTTATTGGGCCAACTGAATGACAAGGTACCAGAGAAGTCGACATTAACTTCACCATTCTCTTTAGCCACTAAAACATCAGTAATGCCACGTCCTTCGCTGCCGGGTAAAAATGCCGCAACAAAAGCATCAGACAAGGATATTTCTTCATTGACAAACAGTGGACGACCGCTAAAGAAAATCGATACCACTTTTACGCCGCGCTTATGAAATGCTTTGATTTTTTCGCTATCTGCTCGGTAGCGACGTTTCAAGGTTGAAAACTCCAAAGATTGCCACGCTTTGATGTCACCCATCATTTCAGAATAAGGATCTTCACCAAACACCACAACCGCAATATCACCCGCTTGCCAATCACCTGCTAATTCTGGATCGTAGCAAACATTATCTATGCCCAATTCGGCTTCTAACGCCATTTTCACTGTGGTGGCTCCGGGGAAATCGGCTAAGTTATTTTCATCCCCTTGCCAAGTGAGATTCCACCCGCCCGCTTGCTTTTGCAAATCATTGGCGCCGCTGCCCGTTAACACAACCTTGCACCCACGTTTGAGCGGTAAAATACCCTTGTTATTTTTCAACAGTACCATCGATTGCTGCACGGCTTGGCGAGCGATAGCACGATGTTCAGAGCAACCAATCAAAGACTGCTGACCAGCCAAAGCTCGCGCTGAAGGATGCGGTTTTTTCCATAAACCCGCGCGCATTTTCACCCGTAAAATACGCGTCACAGCATCATCAATTCGGCTCTGGCTCAGTACTCCACTTTTGGCATCGCTCACCGCTTGACGATAGGCTGATTGCCAATGCTCACGAATAGGGATCATTAAGATATCGTTACCCGCATTGATAGCGTAAGTCGCATTACCATCGGTACATTTACTGACTTCAGAATGACCATGCCAATCGGTTACAACTAATCCATCAAAGCCCATTTGATCTTTCAAAACATCAGTGAGTAGATACTTACTGCCATGAATTTTGAGGTTGTAATCACCTGAAATGTGCGGTGCGTGATCGTAGTTCGCTTGGTTATCCCACGAATTAAATGAAGACATCACCACTTGCGCACCGGCATTAAGGCCACTGAAATAACCCATGGCATGCACGTTACGCAGCAGATCTTCACTGTAAGTATTGCTGCCGCGATCAACACCATTCACTGTACCGCCATCACCCACCCAATGTTTGACGTTTGAGATCACATGATGCTCACCTTGTAAGTCAATGGCGTCACCTTGCAAACCTGCGACCATTTCACTGGCATAAACATAAGTCACTTCAGGGTCTTCAGAGTAACCTTCATAGCAGCGCCCCCAACGCAAATCACGAGGGGTGGCTACGGTTGGTGCAAAGGTCCAATCAATACCCGTCGCGGCGATTTCCAGCGCGGTAATACGGCCAATTTTGCGAATTAAGGCAGGATTGCGCGCGCACCCCAACCCAATGTTGTGAGGAAATACGGTTGCACCAAAGACGTTATTGTGGCCGTGTACTGCGTCAGTCCCCCACATAAACGGAATATGAAATGGGCGACCTTGATAAGCTTTTTCTGCGGCAAACCAGTATTCATCTGCTTTCGCTACCCATTCACTGGCTGGTGCATGTTTATTGCTGTTTGGCCAAGAGCCACCACCATTGAGTACCGTACCAATCTTATAATCGATGATTTCTTGCGGCGTAATATCGCGGATTTCTGGTTGGATAATCTGGCCAATTTTTTCTTCTAAGGTCATCAACCCGACGATTCTTGCTACTTGCTGTTCAATTTCAGGGTCAGCTTTGATTGCTGATTCTATTTTGGGCCAAACGTCGAAATAAGGGGCTTGCTTTATTATTGTCATCGTCTTGTTCACCATTAAAAACTGGCCAATGAGTTTTCACTCAGCGCATCAAAAATATGAATCGCATCTAGGTCGAGATAGAGTGTAACCTTCGTCACCTCTACCTCTGCCGCTTGGGTTTCCACCATCAAAGGCTGGCCTGCAACATGGGTTTTCAACAAAATACTCGCACCGAGCAACTCTTTATCTTTGAGCGTGACGGCAATTGGCAAGACGCGTTCATGGTTAACTTGTTCTGCGCGTAAGTGAATATCGGTGGGGCGAATACCGACATGCAATGCGAGGTTTTTAGACGCATGCGCTTTAAATCGCTCGGGAAGCGGGATAAAGATGTCACCCAGTTGGATAAGCCATTCGCCATCTTGCTGGATAAGTTGTGCATCAAGCATGTTCATCGAAGGGTTACCAATAAACTGCGCCACAAATTTGTTCGCCGGGCGTTGAAACACCTCTGTTGGTGTACCGACTTGCGCAACATAGCCATCTTTGAGGATCACAATGCGATCAGCGAGCGTCATGGCCTCAATTTGATCATGCGTAACATAAATAGTGGTGGTTTTAAGCTGACGATGTAACTGCTTGATCTCTTCGCGCATCACACCACGAAGTTTGGCATCTAAGTTAGAAAGCGGCTCATCAAACAAGAACACTTTTGGCGTACGCACCATGGCACGCCCCATCGCCACGCGTTGGCGTTGACCGCCAGATAACTCTTTAGGCTTACGATCAAGGAGCGGGTCAAGCTCTAACATTTTTGCCGCTTTACGCACTTCCTTATCGATTTCAGTTTTTGACATGCCTTTTAACTTCAATGCAAACGCGATGTTTTCATACACGCTCATATGTGGGTAAAGCGCATAACTTTGGAACACCATCGCTAAGTCTCTATCTTTGGCATCTACGTTATTCATCCACTTGTCACCAACGTAAATATCACCGGCCGTAATCGACTCCAGCCCCGCCAACATGCGTAATGTGGTTGATTTTCCGCAACCCGATGGGCCAAGAAATACCACAAACTCACCATCATTCACCGTGAAATCAAAATGCCTAACAACATCCACATGACCAAACGACTTCTTAATGTTCTTAAATTCAACTTTTGCCATAATTTTTCTCCTTCACACTGCGCCTTCTTTCAACAAAACCACGCCAGCATGAGTAACTAAAATGAGGGATTAAAGGCCAATTAGCCTTTTACTGCACCGGATGTTAAGCCGCTTATCATCTGTTTGGACGCAAAGAGATAGATAGTCACCAGTGGCAATATAGAAATGGTGGTGCCAAGCATCACCGCACCCCAAGGCGTATTTGGAATGCCTTGCACGCTACGTAACGCCTGAGTAATAACGTAGTTTTCTGGCGATGTGAGCACCACTAACGGGTTCATAAAGCTGTTCCAGAAAAAGACAAACTGTACAATCGCCAGTGTTGCCAACGCTGGTTTCATCAACGGCAAAACAACGCTCCAGTAGGTACGAAACTCTCCCGCGCCATCGAGTTTGGCCGCTTCTAATAACTCTTTAGGAATAGAGGCCATCACGTGTTGGCGCATTAGAAAAATCCCAAATGGAGTGGTGGTAAACGGCAGCCAAACCGCCATGTGGTTATCCATCAAACCCAGAAATTTCACGATCATAAAATAGGGGATCAAGCTCAAGACGGGTGGGATCATCATGGAAGCCACCAACATGCCAAATAGCGCGTTCTTACCTTTGAACTGAAACACAGCAAATGCGTAACCGCCCATACTGCAAAACAACAGTGAGATAGTGGTGCCTAAAAAGGCAATGTAGATAGAGTTAAACATCGCCTGCCAAAACGGCATAATCTGCAACAGCTTTGCATAGTTAATGGCCAAACTATCTCCAATGGCAAAGCTGATGCCTGAACCGAAGATTTCCGTACGATCGCGCGTTGACAGCAGCGCCGACCACAAAAATGGGAAAACGGTGATCAACGCCGAGACAATCAATACAACCGCCAGTAGCGCCATCATTACTTTAGTGATGAGTTCAATGCTGCGATCACTGAGTTTTAAAGCGTGGATTGACATGCTATTACTCCCCCAACCCTTTTTTACCAAAGAAGAAAAACTGAATCGCAGTACAAGTTGCAATCAGCGCAAACAGCAGCCAAGAAATAGCGGATGCCGTGCCCATCTCTAGCCACTCCCAACCCACTTTGTAGAGGTACATTGAGATAGTTAAGCCTGCTTGGCCTACGCCTCCGGTGCCGCGCGTTAATACAAACGGTTCTTCAAACAGTTGTAAGTTGCCAATGATGGTCATGGTGACGGCAAAGAAAACGAAAGGGCGAATCATCGGCAGTGAGATATTCCAAAAACGGCGAAAAGCGTTAGCGCCATCCATCCGCGCGGCTTCTAAAATTTCTTTGGGAATGGTCATTAAACCTGTGGTGTACAACACGATGTTAAAACCGGTGTATTTCCAAAAAACCATGATGGCAATCGAGGGTTTGATCATGTTGGCATCATCTAACCAACGGATAGGTTGATACTCATTAAGCCAAGAAAATGCCCAGCCAAAGACACTGCTATCAGCTAAAGCCGTTAAGCTTTGGTTGATGATGCCCGAATTGGGTGAATACATATTGAAGAAGATGAGCGACGCCGCCACCGTTGAGGTAATGAATGGCAAAAAATAAGCGGATGTCAGCCAATGACGCAGCCGATCGCCCAATGAAACCAAAATATAGGCCACTGGAATAGCCACTAAATGTTGAGCGACGCCCGAGGTTATCGCCAACCACAATGTATTGCTTAATGAACGCCACAACCAAGGGTCGGTCAATGCAACTTGGTAGTTATCAAATCCCACATAATTCATGGCGGCAACCCCTTCGACTGGGTTCCACGCATGAAAAGAGAGATAGACAGAAAACAGGAGAGGAAAAACTCCAAAAACAGAAAAAATAATCAAAAACGGCAATAGAAACCCGTACGGTGTAAGCGCTTTCAAACTCAGGTGAGAAAAAAAACGTCGACCCGATGGCGCTTGCACAGCGTTGCTCGTAACGTGATTCATAATAACGACCTCTTAGGCATAACATCATGCCTTCTATAACTTACGCTTAGTGAACCACCAGCAACGCTGGTGGTTCTTTTTAATGATGACCGTGCTATTGCATATTACGGGTACGACGCTGAATTAAACGTTCTGCATCTTTCAGTGCGGCTTTGATGTCTTTGCCTTCATCCAACACTTCCATCAGTGCATTTTCTAAGATGATAGAACGAGCCACATGGTCACCTTTCGCAGGCGCGACTGGTTTGATGTTTTTTGCCACATTCGCAAACAACAACCGCGCTTTTTGACCACCTAGAAATTCAATTTCTTCATTGAACATTGGGTCATCGTAAGTCGTGACATTAGAGGGGAACGCGGCAATCGTTTCGAACGCTTTAAGCTGCACATCACGGTTGGTTGTCATGTACTCAATCAGCTTCCACGCATCATCTTGATGTTTTGATTGAGTAGGGATTGAGAGAAATGAACCGCCCCAACTGCCGTAAATACCATCAGGAAGGTTTGATACGGCCCATTTGCCTGCTGTATCTGGCGCAATCCAGTTTTTCAGATGTCCGAGTAACCACGCTCCAGAAAGCTGAGTGGCAAAAGTGCCGTTACGGAAACCTTCATACCATTCGTTAGACCACGCTAAAATTCGGCCATCTAGCCCTTTTTCACGAATCGTTTTTGCCACTTCAAATGCATGTACAAAGCGCTCGGAAGTGACGACTGAATTTCCCTTACTATCAAAATACAATCCTTCGCCGTCAGGAACCGTGGTAAAAATGATCGCTTGTGCTACATCAGCGGCGGATGCAATCAGCTGTACGTTTTGTTTCTTCAATATTTCACCGGCTTTGATGTAGGAGTCCCAATCTTTTATCGCTTGATTGATGTCAATCCCCGCCTTTTCAAACACATCGGTTCGGTAGTACATCACGCCTGGGCCAAGGTCGACAGGAATGCCGTACATATGGCCATCACCACCCTTACCTTGTGCCCAAGCATAAGGTGCGAAACGGTCTTGGAATTTGTCCGCGCCATATTTTTCCGACAAATTGACTAAGCCACCGGAGGCAACAAAGGGGCCAATTTTCTCTACATCAACCACAATCACATCCCCCGCTCCGGATCCTGTGGCAAGGTTCGTCGTCAGCTTGGTGTGGTGGTCGCCGTGGTTATTCATTAAATAGTCAACCTTGATACCACTCTTCTGTTCAAAGTCCGGCAATAAGACTTTCAAACTGCTATCAAAGTCGGGGAAACCGTCTAAACGGATGGTGTGGTCGGCAGCATATGTAAGCGAAGAAAATCCTAAAGCCACGGCGCTTGATAGCACTAAGGTCTTAAATTTCATGATTCATCCTTAATATCTTTATTGTTAGGTTTATAGGGTGTTGAGTAAATTTTTGACGGAGTCTCGTATCACCAACGAAGGGGATAATTTGAAGTTCACGTCGCGTTTGTTTTTGTGCAGCTTTTGAATAACGAGCTGAACCGCTTCTAAGCTCATCTGTTCAAGAGGGAAATTCACGGTCGTTAACGCTGGGGTGAGGTAACGCGCGAATAAAATATCGTCAAATCCAACCAAGGATATGTGTTGTGGTATTTGCAACCCGACACGGCGCAACTCTTCAAATGCACCAAATGCCATATGATCGTTTGAAGCAAATACAGCGCTAAATTCACAGTGACGCATCAGTAATTTGCGCATCGCTTTGACGCCGGATTCTTCGGTAAAACCAGCTTCAGACACGAGCGCTTCTTCATAGTCAAGCCCAGCCTCTTCCAACGCTTTTCGGTAGCCTTGCAAACGGCCTCGCGCATCAGATTTATCCAATGGCCCAGTAATGCAAGCAATTCGTTGATGACCCTGACTGAGTAAATACTGTGTCGCCAAAAAGCCACCTATCTCGTTATCAATGTCAATACAACTGCTGGCCATTTCAGGAATAAAACGGTTCACTAGCACCAAATGAACCCCTTGTTGATCCAATTCAATCAAGTAGTCATCGGTTAGATGTTGGGTATGAAGAATTAATGCATCGACTCGGCGACCTAGCAGAAATTGCACCGACTCTTTTTGTCCTTGCTCTGTGTTCGAGCCTGCCGTCACGACGACGTGGTAGCCAAACTTACGCAGCTGCTCTTCAATGTTGTGCAAAATGCTTGAATAAAAAGGGCCCCCTAATTCCGGTACTATGATGCCGATGCTTCCCGTACGGCTTGAAGCCAATGCTTGAGCAATAGAATTGGGGCGGTAACCAAGATCTTTAATCGCCTTTTCGACTCTGAGTTTTTTATCGTGGCTAACACGGCTAGTTCCATTAATCACCCGCGACACCGTCGCTTGCGATACACCTGCATGTTCAGACACATCTTTAATTGTCGCCACTCTCGCCTCACAACATTACTGACAAAACCAACAAGAAACCGCTTTCATGAGCTAGTATTCAAGATATCCCCTCGCTTTAGCGTGAGAGAAATCACATCGAACTAGGCACACAAATGACAATTATCTAAACATTGAAAGCCACAGCAGTTTCCCAAGCAGCCATGAAACTGTTTCATGGCAATCGGAAGAGAGAAAAAGATGGTGGCCGATTACCGTAAATAAAAAAGGGCCACTAATGTGGCCCGAAAGCGTAAGTGTATCGCTGGAGGTTAAAAACCACGGCAGGCATCGAGCGAGCCGTGAAAAAAGAATGGACAGTTAATGATCAAATATGGGGTTACCACCACGCTTCCCACATCGCGCCAATCGTTACCGTATCTGGGTTACTTGCGGCTTTAAATAGGCCGTCTTTGTCGATCACAGTTTCGTTATCGGCATCACCCAAAGTGGCATAGAAACGGAGCATTGGTCGAGCGCCTGCACCTTTACCAAACGAAATGTTCTGCGATAGTGTCACTTTCCAAGAAGAGTTGGTGGCGTCGATGTTGTCAAAATCCACAACATCATAGCCAGCTTCTAACCACGTTGAGTTGGTCTCATCCCAAAAATACATCGGGCGAACCAACACGTTGTAGTTAGTACGGTCATACTGTTTGTATGCACCATCTTCGTAGGCTTGATAAGCCGCTAGGTATTCAATCGCCGCATTGTCACCTAGAGCCTTACTCCCATCAAAGCTCACCAGCAGCGCTGATTGATTCTCTGTTTTCCAAAAAACACTGTCTTTGGCGTTATCAGCATAACGCACCACCAAACGGTCATCCCCAAACTTCAATTCACCCGCCACTTGATACGCGTTGAGTTTTTTGGCCGTTGGATCCGAATTGTCATCAAAGCCGTAGTTAGCATAAATGCTGAGATTGGTTGTATCAGAAAATTGAATGCCGTGGATTTTGGTGGTCAATGCGTAATTACCATCTGGATGATCGCTAGGAGAAGCCCCCGTTGCACTGACGACACTGGCGTCGAATTTAATGCCTCCTAGATTAAGGTTGTAGAAACCACCACCTTGCCCATCATGCGTCATCCAAAAATAATCGTTCAAATTCGTTGAAATACGTTGGTGAAAGTCTCGACCAGCCCATACATAAAGTTCAGGTTGGCTTTCAAAAATGTTGGTTCCGCCAGCGTAAGCTTTAGGCACACCCACCTCATCACCCCAATGGTTGAACATCACCACCACATCCCAAATAGCACCGCTGTCACTGACGAATCCTTTACCAAATTGGAACTCACCACCGTTACCTTCGTTTCCTAAACGGCCTGTTGAGTTACCGTTTAAACGGCCATTGGTTTCAACCAGTTTGACATCGCCATTTTGGTAGGCTGCGCCATAACGAGCATAACCAGAAAATACGATACCCGCGGGAACGTTTATATCTGGTGTCAGCACCAGTGGTTGTTGATCTTGATCCAACACCTCAGGATTTGGCATTGGATCGTTGGCAAAAGAAGGAGCAGAAGAGAGTACGGCAGCCACAGCTAGGGATAGAGGTAGAAGCTTATAATTTTTCATGTTAAGTCCTATTAATCACTTGGTTTGTTTTTGTTCTGTGGTCAGTTTAAAAAATGAAACAAGTGAAAATTAGGTGTCGCTTCACAGCGCGCTCGACTGCTTTTGGCGATGAAACTGAGGAAGACCG
>NZ_NDIM01000274.1:0-14534 GCF_002241375.1 Vibrio sp. V19_P1S1T109
GACTAATTGTAATTCACTTTAAGAAATAAGGAGTTAGCTTGTTAGCGGTTGTTGAGTGATGTGTGCAGGGTTCATTTCATTATTAAGCTGTAAAATCAATAAATTAGCTGCTTTTTCTCCCGCTTGAGCATAGCCAGGATCAATACTGTAAATATTAGGGAAAAGAAAAGAGAGCAGCTCATTACCACCTACACCAGTGACGGCGATATCATCTCGGCCCAATTCTTGGAGACGTTTAATCACGCCAAGTGCCAGAGTGTCACTGGCGCACACGATAGCTTGAGTCTGATCATTTAGCACTTCATCAACCAGTTGGTAGGCACTTTCATGATGCAAACGCCCAGTGCGATAATTGGGAATGCATCCACTTTGTTTACACCAATCTAAGTACGAATCTAAACGTAATTTACCTGTCGTTTTATCGCTAGGATCGACACCAATGTAGGAAATATGAACTCGATTTTTCGCCGTCAAATGAGCAAGCGCGCCTTGAATAACACCATAATTGTCATAGTTAATCGATGAGACTTTATCGGCATCCATCGCAATCACAACCGCTCGCGATGCCCATAGGTTGAGTTGTGTGATATCGAGATCGGTAAAACCAAATACAATCACACCATCCACATTACGCTTATGTAAAACCTCAAGGTGCTCGTTCGTTTTAGTGCGATCAAACTGGCTTTCCATAATCACCACATCGTACCCATTTTGATACAACACCTGTAGCATTCGCCCCACGGCGCGGTTTTCAGACGGTGATTCAAGGCGTGAGATAATCACGCCAATCACTTTTTCACTGCCACCACGCATTAACTGAGCCGATTTCAATGGCACATACCCAGAATCTTGGATAACGCGTTCCACTTTTGCTCGTGTTTCAGGCTTCACTTTTGGGTCGTTCGTCAATACACGAGAAACCGTCGATTTACCAACACCAGACAGTTTTGCAATATCCAAGATAGTCAGTTTTCTGCTCATGCGAACCTATAGCGTAAATAAAAATGGAAGATAGCATGCGCTTATCTTAAATGAATTATTGAGTGGTACAGCCTTGATAAGTCGTTGATCCCACTTCGAGCAAAGCTTCATCGCCTTTCGTATGTAAAAGCACGGTTTGAGGCTGAGTTTGCTCGCTATCGTCGATCACATACTTTGCGCCAGAGGCGGCTGGAATTTGTATTAATGTATATTCGCGATCGGCAATACGGAGAACGGCTGACTGTTGCTCAATATACGCAACATCAAAATGCTCACCAGAACGGCATTGATAATGCTGGAACAGGTTCTCACTTTCAACGCGCGAATCGTTCGCGTAGTGTGGTGAGCATGCCGCTAAAAAACCAACACTGAATCCAACAAAAAGAAATGATTTATTCATATTGCCTTCCACAAAGGGGGGAATTTTTACTGTGCAAGAAAAGCAGGGACATCGCGAATACTATCAAGTACCACGGTGGCGAGTAATTCACCTTGCTCAGTAACGGGTTTACCGGTACGCACTAACACACGAGTACCAACACCTGCGGCTTGTGCAGCCATCATATCTTCAGCTTTATCGCCTATCATCACGGATTTTTCCATATCGATATCAAGAAAGTCCCGTGCGGAGATAAACATACCAGGCTTGGGTTTGCGGCAATCACACTCTTCTTTATACTTACCTTCACCGTGCTCAGCATGGTGCGGGCAGTAATAAATACCATCAAACTCGACACCGTGATCGGCAAAATTCCAGTCCATCCATTGCGTTAAAGATAAAAAGCGCTCTTCACTAAATTTCCCACGAGCGACACCTGATTGGTTGGTCACCAAAACCAGCAAATACCCCATGTCTTGAAACTTCTTAGTGGCTTCAAATACACCATCAATAAACTCAAAATCATGCTCATCATGAACATAGCCATGGTCAACGTTGATCACGCCATCGCGATCTAAAAACACTGCAGGTTTAGCCAAAATAACTCTCTCATATCACGCCAGATATGATGATTATTACACGCTTTATTTTTTTCATCACTACCTAATTCACCAAAGCGTTTAGACGTCTAGACGTAAAAATATCTATTGACTTAAATCAAGTTAAGCCATAGCATCGTCCAACAAGTGAGAGAGAGTTCAACATTTTATTCTGTTATCCCTGCACAGGTTTTCCGATGATTCAAATTAATCAAGTAAATAAAGTTTTCTATCAAGGCAATAAGGAAATTCATGCTTTGAAAGAGATTAATCTTCACATTAAGCAAGGCACTATTTTTGGTGTAATTGGCTCGTCAGGTGCAGGGAAAAGTACGCTGATTCGCTGTGTCAACATGCTAGAGGCTCCAACAACAGGTTCGGTTGTGGTTGATGGCGTTGATTTAACTCAACTGAGCAAATCAGAACTCAGCCAAGCTCGTCGCAACATTGGCATGATCTTTCAACACTTCAATTTGCTTTCATCACGTACGGTATTTGACAACGTTGCTCTGCCACTTGAACTGGCTGGTGTCGAAAAAAATAGCATTGAAAAGAAAGTGTCAGAGCTGTTGCAACTGGTCGGCCTGACGGATAAGCGCGAAACTTATCCTGCAAATCTGAGTGGTGGTCAAAAGCAACGTGTTGCAATAGCGCGAGCACTCGCCTCTGATCCCAAAGTATTGCTGTGTGACGAAGCCACCAGTGCGCTTGATCCTGCGACGACTCAATCGATTTTAGAGCTATTGAAAGAGATCAACCGCACACTCAATATCACCATTTTGCTAATTACTCACGAAATGGATGTGGTAAAAAGTATTTGCCACGAAGTGGCCATTATTGGCGACGGTGAACTAGTTGAAAAAGGCACAGTTGGAGAGATTTTTGCTCACCCTAAAACCGCCTTAGCTCATCAATTTATTCGCTCAACGCTCGATTTATCAATTCCGGAAGATTACCAAGCTCGCCTGCAAGCCACTCGCGTAAAAGGTAGCTACCCACTGGTGCGATTAGAGTTTACAGGCGCAACGGTTGATGCTCCCTTGATGACACAAATTGCCCGTAAATTTAATATTGATGTCAGTATATTAAGTTCTGACCTTGATTACGCTGGTGGCGTTAAATTCGGCATGATGGTCGCTGAACTGTTTGGTAATGAGTCGGACGATACGGCCGCTCTTGAATTTCTTCGCGAAAACAACGTAAAAGTAGAGGTACTTGGTTATGTCCTTTAACACCATCACCGCTTGGTTAAACCTGAATGGCGATCTTCTACTGATGGCAACCTGGCAAACACTCTACATGGTCGCTGTCGCGGGCATCGTCGGTTTCGTGGTTGGTATTCCACTAGGGGTTATTTTACATACCACCAAAAAAGGCGGCCTTCTCGAAAACACTCAGCTGAACCGCATTCTTGGTGCCATCGTCAACATTGGTCGCTCTGTGCCATTTTTGGTGCTTATGGTGGCCATTATTCCGGTGACAAAACTGCTTGTCGGTACGTTTATTGGTACCACTGCGGCTATTGTTCCGCTGACGATTGGCGCAATTCCATTTGTCGCTCGTTTAATTGAAAGTGCATTGCTGGAAGTGCCCACTGGTTTGGTCGAAGCTGCGCAGTCAATGGGGGCTACGCCGATCCAAATTATTCGTAAAGTGTTGCTTCCTGAAGCGCTACCAACGATTGTCAACTCAGTCACCATCACGATGGTCACTCTAGTAAGTTACTCTGCCATGGCCGGAACCGTTGGCGGCGGTGGCTTGGGCGATGTTGCTATTCGTTACGGCTTTCATCGCTACGACTTAGGCATCATGACGGTCACCGTGGTGATGTTGATTGTCTTAGTACAAATTATTCAATCGATTGGCGATAAGTTTGTCCGCCGTGTCGACCACCGTTAAATCACAATAAAGTTAAAACACAGATTCGTTTTATAACAAGGAGTTAATCATGAAATTTAGCCTTAAAGCTCTACTTACCCTCGCCGTTAGCGCTTCAGCACTCGTGCTGGCAGGCTGTGGTGAAAAAGCGGTCGACAACAATAAAATCAAAGTGGGTGTCATTGCCGGTGCTGAAGCACAAGTTGCTGAAGTTGCAGCAAAAATTGCAAAAGAAAAATACAACCTAGATGTAGAACTCGTAACGTTTACCGACTATGTTACTCCTAATGCGGCACTGGATGATGGTTCGATTGATATCAATGCATTCCAACACAAGCCATACCTTGATCAACAGATCGCTGACCGCGGTTACAAATTAGCGATTGCAGGTAACACCTTTGTTTACCCGATTGCTGGCTATTCAAAACAAGTGAAATCGGTTGATGAGATTCAAGATGGCTCTCGTATTGCGGTACCTAACGATCCAACCAACCTTGGTCGCTCTTTACTGCTGCTAGAACAGCAAGGCCTTATTACTCTACGTGACGGAGCAGGCCTACTGGCAACGGTACGTGATGTGGTCGCCAACCCAAAAAACATCACTATTGTTGAGTTAGATGCCGCGCAACTGCCTCGTTCACTTGACGACGTTACGCTCTCGATCATCAACACGACCTACGCCAGCTCAATCAATCTAACGCCTGAAAAAGATGGTGTGTTCGTTGAAAATAAAGAGTCACCTTATGTCAATATCATTGTTTCTCGTGCAGAAAATCTGAATGCTGAAAACGTGACTAACTTTGTTAAAGCCTACCAAACAGAAGAAGTGTACCAAGCCGCTTCGAAAATTTTTGACGGTGGTGCAGTAAAAGGCTGGTAATTAATAAACCTATTACCTGTGCAAAAAAGCCTATAAAAACAGAAAAGCCGATACGCGATGTATCGGCTTTTTCGTATCAACAACACGCACCTGCTTACTTAATATGATCCCAAGACATATTGGACACAATACGGCACGGGTCGCACTTAAAATGGAAAATGTCGTGCAGCGGTTCATTGAGTAGCCACTCTCCCCCACATTTCGGGCATTTTCTGGCTTGTTCGTCCGCTAGGCTCTGGCCGCCAACTCGATACTGGTAGTAATAAGTAGGGATGTGGGTCAAAAACTCAATTCGTCCTCGTAAATCCCATCCTCTAATAAACAGCACACTGTCCACATCGCAAATCTCGTGCAATGCAGCGTGTTCTGCTCGGCAACCACCCGCCATCTGAAGTTCATCACACGCCTGCCACTCTGTTTGCCATTTGATCACTGCTTTATGATCGCCATTGAAGGTCGCAGAATTACGATATAAAGGGATCGGCAGCAATGTGTCACCACTGCGCAGCGGAGAACAAGTGTGTACATAAGTGGTGTAAAGTATCTGCCAGCTAGGCAAAACATCATCAGCGGCTTGCTCGGAATTAAGATCGCGCCCCAACAAACGGGCTTTCGGAGCCAGCAAACTAGCCTCCGTCAAGCGACTCAGGCACACCCTAACAAAATCAGAGTGATACTTAGGGTGTAAGCTTTCTTGCTCTGGGCAAACCACCCGCACAAAGAACTCGCCCTCTCCCATCACTATGGGGAATTCACGCCCAAGCACTTGACCGTTATAGCGTAAAGCATCCATTAGGCCATTAATCGCTTTATCTACCGCCGAGATAGTCGTGTTATCAAAACACTCAAACTGCAATTCAACCACGTACATCGTTACACCACAGGTTCTAAATTAGCGAAAAACTCGGCCACACTTTCGGCCAGCACGTCGCGTTTATCGGTACCTAAACGTTCTAAAATCACATGTCCAGAAAGGTTACAGATCGAAATTACATCCATCTCCGCATCGGTTGCACCAATAAACACGGTTGGTTTGAGTTTTAGTCGGCGCTGAGTCACCAAATGACCGAGGATATTTTCCTGCAAACGAACAAAATCATCCTCACTCCACACTTGCAATAGAGCGAGCTCGTTGCCTTGCCATTTAGCGGGCATGTCCGCACAAAACTGTACGCCATAAAAGGCTTTAATATCAGAATGTAGAGTCAATTCAATCGCTGCTTCTACGTTAGAAAAATCAGCTGCAACCGATCTGACGATGGGCTTCCACAGCACACTGTCTTGGTCGTTCATCACTGCGCAAGGGGAATCTAACTCAGCCAACTCATCATTACGAGGAGACTCGCCATGCTTTGTTTGGTAAGTGTCAAGATAACGTTGAGTAAATGAAAGTAAGGCTTTCTCGGCAGTTTGTGCCATGAAGTGCTCCAAAATTGATGAGTCGCTGCCTTGTGTGATGACAGCAACCCTAGTATTGCGTAAAATTCTGCTTATTCTAATCGAATTGACGTGAAAGTATGAGCAAATATTCCGATGCCAAAGCGCTGGCAGGGTTAACCCTTGGCAAAAAAACCGACTACGCCAAACAATACGATCCAAGCTTACTGCAACCTGTCCCTCGTAGCTTAAACCGTGATGATCTGCATTTGGGGGATAGCTTACCGTTTAAAGGCTGTGACATTTGGACTTTGTACGAGCTCTCTTGGCTCAATGAAAAAGGGTTACCACAAGTGGCAATTGGCGAGGTTTCTATCCCTGCAACAAGTGCTAGTTTGATTGAATCTAAATCCTTTAAGCTCTACCTCAATAGCTATAACCAAAGCAAAATAGCCAGTTGGGATGAAGTAACGCGGCGCTTAACCAACGATTTATCGGCCTGTGCCGGCGCGCCAGTCAGTGTCACTCTCAACCCGGTGACCGATTACACTGGCCAAGCGATTGTGACTATGCAAGGTGAATGCATTGATGGACAAGATATTGAGATTGAAAGTTACCAATTTGATGCCAGCTTACTGAAAAGTGCCGCGCGTGGTGAGCAAGTCAATGAAACACTGCACAGCCATTTACTGAAATCGAACTGTTTAATCACCAATCAACCCGACTGGGGCAGCGTCGAAATTCATTATCAAGGTCAACAAATTGATCGAGAAGCACTGTTACGTTATCTCGTCTCATTTCGTGAACATAATGAGTTCCACGAACAGTGTGTAGAGCGCATCTTCACCGACATTATGCAATACTGCCAACCGACACAGTTAACGGTATACGCTCGATACACTCGCCGCGGCGGTTTGGATATCAACCCATTTCGCTCAACCGAACAAGAACGGCCAACACATAACCAACGTATGGCCCGTCAATAAGGATTAGCATTAGGATGATCAACGTGCGCTGGACACTTTTGCTCAGTTTAACTCTGGCTCTGTTTTCACTGGCTTCACAAGCCACTATCTACTCGTCGCCAATGTTAAATGAAGCCAATGGGTTGATTGATATCTCACCGAATCAAGCCAAAACCCTAGCCACTGAGTATCTGACTCAGCGCAAGTTGGCCGAAAAATCAGAAAAATCATCATCAGTGATGGCGCGCGATGAAAGCGACAGTCGGATTCGAACACCGGGCAGCAGCGTTGATGCGTTAAAAATTTTAGCCAAAGCAGAGTTCCAGTTGCACAATATGGATGCCGCACTGGCCGCGTTAAAACTTGCTGAAGAGCTCACGCAACACTATCAATTGCCTTATTTAGCCACGGATGTACAAATACTCAAAACTCGTCTAATTTGGCTCAATAATAATGATGCAAGCGCCGCTCGGCAGGCGCTACGCGCGATCAGCATTCAATATGATGCCATCAAAAATGCGGATCAAGTGGCAAAAGGTCTCGATTATAAAATTACCCTGCTCAAAGCAGAAATTGCCTCAAAAGCCAATGATATCGAACTGGCCAATAAGCTTTTTGCTGACCTAAAGCCTTACATTGATTCGATCTCCTCACCGAAAACCGTAATTGAATATCAGATTGTTATTGGTCAACATTTTCTCACTCATGGCTTTTACAATCGCGCTTTATCTGAGTTGCTAGTTGCCTATTGGGGCGCGATTGAAAACAACTCAAGCGCCCTACTCGCTAAAACCAATACCTTACTGGCTCAGCTTTTTTTTGAAAGAAAAGTGCTCGATAAGGCTTTAGAGCATTTGTCTCAAGCCGCCGATTTTTATGACGGCTATAACAAGTCGCCAGCCTTGGCTGATGTATTGCAACGTATGGGCGATGTCTATTACCAGCAAGGTAAATACAATCTAGCGCTCGTTCACTACTTCAACGTGATCGATCACGAAACGAGCCGCAATGATCTGGAAAAAGTCATTGAAGTGCGTATTAGCTTGGCGGCGACCTACCTTAATCTCTATAACTACCCATTAACTGACCAATATCTCACTCGTGCTGAAGACTTGCTTGAGCTGAAAGATTATCCTCGTTTAAAGGCACAGGCTTACTTACTGCATTCAGGATTAGCCTTTCACCAAAAGCAAGCCAATGTGGTCATCAGCAACGCTCAACACGCCTTAAGCGTTGCTAAAACGATGCAAGATGAAGAGATTGAAGAGCATGCCTATCGGTTACTGGCCTTGGGTTATGAGCAAAACGGTCAGTACGCACAGGCCTTAGAGAACATAAAACGCAGCAATGCACTATCGCAAATACGCCAAGAAAAACTCAATCAGATCAGTGAAGATGCTTTTCGTCAACAAAAAGAGTTTGTAGAACAAACCTTACATCTGGTCGGGCAAGAAAAAGCGCTGCTCAAAACTCAAGAAGAGTATAATAAGTTCAAAAAGATCGCTTTTATTCTGTTTATCATCTCCATTATTTTATTTTTACTGTTACTGCGTAGAGGCTACCTTATCCAGTTGCAAAATGAAGAAATCGATGAACTCAACAGCACGCTCTTTACCCATTCTCGCTCTCGCTTGCGTAACTTGCGCATGCTCAATGCTAAGCTTCCTTCAGCGATGCAAAAAAGCAGCCGTCATTTTGAGCCGTGGTATATTGGTGAACTCATCCACGAGCCACTGAGTGATCGCCTCCGCTTTGTGATGATTGATATTCCCTTTCTGCGCAACATGTACTTAGAACATGGCTATTCAGCTGGCTTAGAATTGGAGCATCAATTTGGTCAGTTTTTAAAATCGAAAATCAAAGAACCGAATCGGATTTATCACTTTTCAGATTCCAATCTGCTCTATATCGAACCGAATGCCGATCGCAATACACCGCCTGAAATCGCATTCGATCAAATTCAGCAATGGATAGATGAATTTCAACCTGAACGTCGCTTAAACCGTACAATACGGATGGGCATCGCCGACTACCCGTTTTTGCCAAGAGCTTATATGGCGATTAATGATAAAGAGCTGCTCGATATTCTGCTGATGGCAACCAACACGGCTCGTGAGCTAAGTATGAGAGAAGGAGCAAGCCATTGGGTCTACTTAAAAGCGATCGATAACGCTCCAGCCGCTAGTTTTGCCTCCAACAATATTCGCAAATCATGCAAGCACGCCATCAATCAAGGGTTGATAAAAGTGCATTCTTCTTATAAGAATGAGGAGAGCATCAAAAAACTCCTAAAAGATGGGTAATTACTCGGCATTCAATGTGTTAAAGCAGTGACGTGGGCAATTAATTTGTTATTATCGATAAATCAATTAATAGGATCATAACGATCCTCGCAGTTTAGTTTAGTTGTACATGGGCGCTCTCGAACAGGATATTCAAACACAGTTACAGCAGCTGAAAACTCAGTTGGAACAGGTTCGTTTGACACACAGGGACACTTCGTTCAAATTTAAACGAGAACATACTGTCCTAAAACGGATCGTCGCATCATTAAGCTTGGCGTGTCAGGGCAATGATCATCAGCTAAATATTAATTTATCGGATCTTCGTGAAGCTCTAGAGCAACAAAAAGACGTAAGCACGCTCATACCTCGCTTAGCCGTATTGGAGCGCATGTTGAAGCAACAAACTTTGGTTATGGAAAAAGAAAACTCTCATTTGGACTCTCAAATCAAACATTGTGGGGAAACATTACTTCGCGTTGCTGGCCTACCCGCCAAACTTAAGCGTGATTTGCGTGATCTGCTCAGTTTTTCAGAAGCTCAGCCTAAAGCCGAACAAGCGATTCAACTGCTTGGGATTTATGAACGTGCAATCAAAATAATAACAGCGAACCCGAATACGGCCATCAGCGAGCTGCATGTCGCGGATAGAGAGCTATTGACCAAGCTATCCGATGAACTGCAACACCTGATCACTGAATTGGATTTTGAAGGTGAATCAGGGGAACTACTGGTAGATATTCGTGCCAAGCTGTTGATTGGCGTATCGACATCAACGCTCTTAGAGTTGACGTTAGAGATTCTAAAACTGGTGATTGATGGCACCAACAGTGAGCGAAAAACATCTGAGAAATTTTTAGAACAGGTCAACTCATCACTCACAAAACACATTAAAAGTAGCACTCACAACGCAGACCAAAGCCAGAGTTACTTTGAACATCGCCAAGAGATGAATGCTGAACTCGCCGCTTTGATTACCCAAAGCCAAACTCTAATCAAAGATTCTGTGGCGATTGACGATCTTAAGCTCTCCGTTTCACCTATATTATGCGAAATGGCGTCACTTTCTGAACGCTTAAGTCATGCAGAGCAACGCGAGCAGGCACTGATTGAACGCTTAAATTATGGCAAAAATCAAATGGAAGCTCTGTTTGAGCTCACCCAAGATTATCGCCGTAGATTGGAAGATCAGTCTCAGCGCTTGCTGCTTGATCCACTAACAAAAGTCTATAATCGCACGGCCTTTAATGACCACCTTGAGCTGGAATATCGGCGCTGGATAAGAGCTCAACACACTTTCCGAATCGTAATCTTTGATATTGATAAGTTCAAAACTATCAACGATAGCTTTGGCTATACGGCAGGTGATAAAGCCCTTAAAATTATTGCCCGTACCATATCCAAAGAAGCATCCGATACGGATACCGTGGCACGTTTCTCTGGTGAAGAATTTATTATTTTACTTCCCGATCAAGAAGATAATCACTGTTTCAAGGTGGTAAAAAACATTCAACGTCATGTATCGAGGCTCCCTTTCAAGTTCAGAGACAAGAGTATTACGATTACACTTTCAGCCGCGAGTACCTGTTTTAAAGACTCCGATACGCCAGAGGAAGTACTTGAACGTTTACGCCGCTCGTTACTAGAAGCCAAGAGTTTCGGCCCTAACCAAGTAGTTTGGAAATAAACACAAGTCCGGATCGGATGTAGACAAAATAAACCCATTCAAATAGCGGCCTTAACTGGTCGCTATTTGAACAAAACCAAACTAAAGCGTGCTGAACATCACACTCTGCTTGCATAAACATTTCCTAACAATCGAGAAAAGAACTAGATTGATACTGTAATTTCAATCAGTTATGTCGTCCTATCGCACATCCGCCACTAAACGAACCATGACCTATACTCCATACTAAGCGGGTATATATAAAAACCAACTTTAGTCGTAGCGTGGACATTTTCCTTACTTCTCAACTAAGGAGGCCAGTATGATTACTCATATCAGCCCTACAGGCAGCATGGATCTGCTTTCTCAACTTGAAGTTGAGCGTCTAAAAAAGACCGCGTCGAGCGATCTATATCAACTGTATCGCAACTGCACTTTGGCGGTACTTAACTCTGGTAGCCATACGGATAACTCAAAAGAACTTCTTGAAAAATATAAATCTTTTGATGTCACTGTCATGCGCCGTGAACGCGGTATCAAGCTAGAGCTGACGAATCCACCAGAACATGCCTTTGTTGATGGGCAGATCATTAAAGGAATTCAAGAACATCTGTTTTCGGTCCTGCGCGATATCGTTTATGTCAACATGCATCTGGCGGATAATCAGCGCCTAAATCTTACCAATGCCATTCACATCACCAACTTAGTGTTTGGTATTTTGCGTAATGCCAGTGCCTTGGTTCCCGGTCTTGAACCTAACTTAGTGGTTTGTTGGGGTGGACACTCTATCAACCCTACTGAGTACCAATATACGCGGGAAGTGGGCCATGAACTGGGCTTGCGTGAACTGAACATTTGTACAGGCTGCGGACCAGGCGCTATGGAAGGACCAATGAAAGGAGCCGCTATTGGACACGCTAAACAGCGCTATACCGCACAACGCTATCTTGGCTTAACCGAACCGTCGATCATTGCCGCCGAGCCACCAAATCCGATTGTGAACGAATTGGTGATTATGCCGGATATTGAAAAACGCCTAGAAGCTTTTGTGCGAATGGCGCACGGCATCATTATTTTCCCCGGTGGAGCAGGAACAGCGGAAGAACTGCTGTACATTTTGGGTATCATGATGCACCCAGATAACGCAAGCCAACCAATGCCAATTGTACTGACTGGGCCAAAAGAGAGCGAAGCCTACTTCCGTTCAATCGACACATTCATTGCCGAAACATTAGGTGAAAAAGCACGCCAACATTATCAAATCGTCATTGATGATCCAGAAAAAGCGGCGCGTATCATGAGCCAAGCGATGCCGCTGGTTCGTCAGCATCGTAAAGATAGTGGTGATGCTTATAGTTTCAACTGGTCCCTCAAAATCGAGCCAGAGTTCCAACTGCCTTTTGAACCGACTCACGACAGTATGGCCAACTTGGATTTACACCTAAACCAAAAACCAGAAGTACTCGCTGCTAACTTGCGTCGCGCCTTCTCTGGCATTGTCGCTGGTAATGTGAAAGCGGAAGGCATTCGAGAAATTGAACGTCACGGCCCATTCATCATTGATGGCGATGCCCAATTGATGAAAAAAATGGATCTATTGCTAAAAGACTTCGTTGCACAACACCGAATGAAGCTGCCCGGCGGCAGTGCTTATGAACCTTGCTATAAAATTGCAACCATTAACCATTAACCATTAACCATTAAAGGCAAAAATAACTTATGCCGGGGATGAGTGGCAATATTAAGTAAGATCATTACAATAAGGGCTTATTAAGCCCTTATTTTTTGGTCGTTATGTCTTTACACCTTGTCATCATTGATGCTTTGAATTTGATCCGTCGGGTGCACTCCGCACAACCCGATCCTAACGATATGGCAAGAACCATAGAGACAACCTCGCGCACCTTGCACCGTATCATCAATGAAGCTCAACCGACCCACATCATCGCCGTGTTTGATCATCACTTACAAGACCGGGGCTGGAGAGCACAACTTCTACCGACTTATAAGCAGAACCGGAAGCCGATGCCAGAAGCACTGCAACTTGGCTTAGACGCCATTCAGCAAGCATGGTGGGAATTAGGGATTGATTCACTGCTCTCGGAAGGTGATGAAGCCGATGATTTGGTGGCCACCTTAGCCACGAAAGTGGCAAGCCACGGTGAAAAAGTAACGATCATTTCAACCGATAAAGGCTACTGCCAACTGCTCTCTCCCACTTTACAAATTCGTGACTACTTTCAACATCGTTGGTTAGATCAACCCTTTATTGAACAGGAATTTGGCGTAAAGCCGAGCCAATTAACCGATTTTTGGGGATTAACGGGCATCAGTTCAAGCCAAGTTCCCGGCATTGCCGGCATTGGTCCAAAAGCAGCAAAAGAAATATTAACACAATTTCCCGACATAGAAGCGGCCTACGCCAGTGCTGATTTGGCCAAGAAATACCGTAAAAAATTTGATGAGCAGATCGATATGGCGCGAGTCTGCAAACACATTGCCACACTAAAGACCGATATAGAGCTCGGTTTTAATTTGCAAGACATTCGCTTTTCAGCGCAAGTATCCCATCCAGAATAGCAAAACGCTCCTAGAAAGGAGCGTTAAATTAACCTATTGGAGCATTAGTGCGGAGAGATGTTCGACAAGCATTGGACATGCACTGTGATCTCTTCACGATCATGATACAAATGCTTTGCCTGCATGCGGAACTTTACATCATTTTTAATCAGAAAAACTTTCAGATTTTCAATATCTTGTAAAACTTCATCATAGCGCCCTTTCATTGGCAGCTTTAAGTTGAAGATGGCTTCTTTCGCCCAACCCTTGAGGATCCACTGCCCCATTAAATGCGCAACACGAGCTGGCTTTTCAATCATGTCACACACAATCCAAGTCACGTTCTTGCGTGGCGGCTCAAATTTAAAACCATCCTCGGCATGGTGTTTCACTTGTCCTGTATCCATCAAACTTTCAGCCATTAGACCGTTGTCGATAGCATGAACAAACATCGAACGCTTCACCAGTTGGTAAGTCCAGCCCCCCGGGCATGCACCCAAGTCTACCGCCCACATTCCCGGAGCCAAACGTTCATCCCACTCTTCACGAGGAATAAACACATGGAAAGCCTCTTCCAACTTCAGTGTGGAACGACTTGGCGCATCGGCTGGGAATTTCAAACGAGGAATACCCATGAAAAAAGGGTTCATCCGGAAAATCGATACCTGAATGACTTTTCTGATACCATATCGCCAAAAATAGCCAGTTAATGTCAACTTCACTTCTTTACCATCGCTTTGGAATACGCGGCCCTTTCCATTATTGCTCTACAGAGTTTGATGGTGACGCGACCATCTTTCACGTAGCACACAATCCTCATATTAAATGTCCATCATGTCGTAGTCGTGATGTCATAAAAAAAAGGAGGTAAGGTTCGCCGTTTCATCGCTACGCCAATCGGCACTAGCCCCTGTTACATCCAGATAGTAAACCAGCGGATTGAATGCCGAGCTTGTAATACACTCGGG